>DATNEW010000009.1 GCA_035606695.1 Gemmatimonadaceae bacterium | reverse complement strand
CGCGTATCAGACGGGGCGATCACATCTCGTCACGGCCGATGCGAGTGGGCAGGAGCGCACGAGTGTCGTCGAGTTCGTTGTCATCTGGAAAAGACAGCCGGGGGGAGGGCTGAGGATGACGATGGATCTCTATTGATGGAACGGCGAACCGAAACGGCGAACCGAAACGGCGAACCGAAACGGCGAACCGAAACGGCGAACCGAGACGGCGAACCGAGACGGCGAACCGAAACAGCGAATGAAAACGACGACAGAAGACGAGCGGGCGAGTGGTAGTCGGATACACATTTGTCATTCCGAGCCGAAGCGCAGCGCAGGCGAGGAATCTTTCGTCCCGATAGAGCGGCACGCCCCTCTACCGTGACAGCAGATTCCTCGCTCCGCTCGGAATGACACGCCTTTTCACCACGCCCCGCCCCCCCATGCCCCCCTGGCGCACCCTCCTCACTCCCCCGGCCACTGGCGCCGAGAATATGGCGCTCGATGAAGCGCTCATGGAACGCGCCCGCGAAACCGGAGAGTGGGTCCTTCGCATTTATGCCTGGTCCAGCCCGACCCTGTCGCTGGGGCGCAACCAGACCGCGCTCGGCCGCTATGACCTTGATGAGATTCGCCGCCGGAAGTACGACGTCGTCCGGCGGCCAACGGGAGGACGCGCCATCCTGCACCACCGCGAGATCACCTACAGCGTCACGGCGCCCGCGGCGCATGCCGGCGATCTTCGCGAGTCGTACGAACGCATCAACGCGCTTCTGATGCATGGCCTCCGCTCCCTCGGAGTCGGCGCCCAAGTCGCCGCGCCCGCCGCACGCGCCGCGGCACCAGGCATCGCTCCATGCTTCGATGCGCCATCGGCCGGCGAGTTGATGCTCGGCGGCCGCAAGCTGGCGGGCAGCGCACAATGGCGCGCCGACGATGCGCTGCTGCAGCACGGCTCGATTCTGCTGGAGGACGACCAGAGCGACTTGGCGGCGCTGACGACCGGAGCGCATCGTGACATTCCGGCACCGGCCACCTTGAGAGAGGCCATGGGCCGCGTGCCGTCGTCGTCTGAGGTCGCCGCCGCGCTCGAGATGAGCGTTCGCGCCCTCGAGGACCTGCACGTGACACCCCTTGCCGTCGACGACGCACTCCGTGCCCGAGCCGTGGCTCTCGTCGTCCGATACTTAGACGAAGGCTGGACCTGGCGACGCTAGTTGGATTGGGTCGTCCAACGAACTCGCACTCCTCCCACCGTTCCAACCAACGCCCATGCGCACACACGCTCTGCTGCTCACCACTTCGGTTGTCGCTCTCGCCGCATGCTCTGCATGCTCGTCGAAGGAATCCGCGACGGGTGGCTCCGCGGGCGCGTACGGCGGCACCTTCATCTACGCCCAGATTGGCGACGTCTCGGACGCGTTTCCGCCATACATCGAAGACCAGAACGGCCGCATGGTCGCCGATCTCGTCTTCGACCGCCTCGCGCAAATCAACGCGACCCTGGGGACGGTCGGAGACAAGGCATTCGACCCGCGTCTCGCGAAGAGTTGGGACTGGGCCAAGGATTCGATGTCGATCGCGTTTCATCTCGATCCTCGCGCCCGGTGGCACGACGGGAAGCCGGTGACCGCGTCCGACGTGAAGTATTCGTTCAAGGTCCACAGCGATCCAAAGGCCGGCGCCGTGACGGTTCCCTTGTTGACCAACATCGACTCGGTGCAGGTGCGCGACTCGGCGACCGCCGTCGTGTGGTACAAGAAGCACACGCCGACGGAATTTTACGACTTCGTGTATCAAATCATGATCCTGCCCGAGCACGTCTACGGTTCGATTCCGCTCGAGCAGCTGCATACGTCGCCACAAACGAAACAGCTCGTGGGAAGCGGCCGGTTTCGGTTAGCGAAGTGGCAGCCGGGCGTCCGAATGGATCTCGTCGCCGACACCGCGAACTATCGCGGTCGTCCGAAGCTCGATCGCATCGTCATCACGCCCATCGCGGACGCGAACGCGGGCATGGCGCAGGTCCTGACCGGCCAATCGGATTTCATGCAGGCGTTTCCGGTGGACCAGTCGGATAAGCTCGACAGCAGCAAGGTCGCGCGGCGGATCGATTTCCCCACGATCGGCTACGCGTGGCTCGGCTTCAATCTCTTCCCGCCGAAGGCCAAGAGCGGAACCAATACTTTCTTCGGCGATGTTCGCGTGCGCCGCGCGCTCTCGATGGCCGTCGACCGGAAAGCGATGTTGAACAACGTCTTTGGTCCGTCCGCGACCAACATCGGATACGGGCCGTTCCCGGCCGCGGTCGCATACGCCGATTCAAATCTCAAACTACCGCCGTTCGACGCGGCGGCGGCGAGCGCGCTGCTCGATTCGGCGGGATGGCGCATGGGCCCGAATGGCCTTCGCGTGAAGAACGGCGTGCCATTAAAGTTTACTATACTGTCGACGACGACGAGCCTCTTCCGGAGGCGCTACTCGGTGCTGCTCCAGGACGCGCTCAAGCGCATCGGGGCGCAGGCCGACATCGACGCCGTGGACGCGGGAACGTTCATCAGCCGGCTCAACGGCGGCGACTTCGATGCGGTACTCGGAACGTTCAATCCGGATCCGGACGTCGGCGGCGCGTTGCAGTCGTGGGGCACGAAGTCGATCGGCAGCAGCAACTGGATGCACTACTCCAATCGCACGGTGGATGCGCTGCTCGACAGCGCGTCGGCGTCGTTCGACCCGGCCAAGTCGAAGTCGTATTCGTCGCGCGCGTTTCAGCAAATCGCTGACGATGCCCCCGCCATCTGGTTGTACGACGTCACCTTGATCAACGGTATGAACCGCCGGATCGAGCCCGCGAGACCAATCAGCCCAATCGGCTGGTGGCTGAATCTGTCGGATTGGTCGATTCCGGCCGACAAGCGCATCGATCGCGATCGAATCGGGCTGTCGCAGCCGAACCCGTAAAACCCGTAACGCCCCTGAAACCGCACTCCCTGCGGCGGCAGCTCGCCGCGCGGTTGCTCCAGTCGCTGATCGTCGTGTTCCTCGTCACGACGATCAGCTTCTTCGTCATCCGCTCCGCGCCGGGCGATCCTTTCTCGTACGAGTCGAGCAACATCTCGCTCGCCGTGCGCAACCATTGGCGCGACCAGTTCGGCTACAACCGGCCGCTCGTCGAGCAATACGCGCGTTACGTGATCAGCGTGCTGCACGGCCAGTTCGGCTACTCGTTCGGCATGCGGTCGTCCGTCGCCGAGGCATTGTCCATCGCCGTTCCCCGCACGCTGCTGCTCACCATGCTGTCGCTCGGCTTGAGCTTCGCGATCGGCATGCTCGTCGGCGCCGTGCAAGCCGCGCGGCGCGGCAGCTGGTTCGATCGCATCTCGAGCGGTGTGCTCGTTGTCTTCTACTCCCTGCCGGACTTCTGGGGAGCGCTGATGGCGCTCCTCATCTTCACCTTCTGGTGGCCGGTGCTGCCGAGCGGCGGCATCGTCGACGCGATGCACGATTTCATGTCGCCGAGTCAGGCGGCGTGGGACCGCATTAGACATCTCATATTGCCCGTCGGCTCGCTCACGCTGCTCACCGTCGCCGCGATCGCGCGCTACCAGCGTTCGGCCATGCTCGAGATTCTGCCGTCGGACTACATTCGCACGGCGCGGGCGAAAGGAGTTCCGGAACGCACCATCCTCATGCGCCACGCGCTCCGCACCGCGCTGACGCCGATGATCACGCTCGCCGGACTGTTCTTCCCCGCCCTGCTCGGCGGCGCGGTGTTCGTCGAGAAGGTGTTCGGCTGGCCCGGCATGGGCTTGCTCGCCACGGGCGCGATCGCCGGACGCGACTACGATCTCGTGACCGCGACCGTGATCGTCGGATCGGTGATGGTGGTCATCGGAAACCTCGCGGCCGATCTGCTGCAAATGGCGATCGATCCGCGGGTGCGGGAGTAGCGCGTGGGCAACGACCGCTCTCGATGGCATCGGCTGTTCACGCATCGCTCGGCGCGATGGGCGCTCGCGGTCATCGCGCTGCTCATCGTCGCCGCGATCGTCGGCCCGATGCTCGTGCCGTACCCGTGCAACGCGCAGCTCGACATCATTCGGATGAAGAACCAGCCGCCGTCGTGGTCGCACTGGCTCGGCACCGATCAATACAGCCGCGATCTGTTCGCGCGCGTGCTGTGCGGCGCGCGCATCTCGCTCGCGGTCTCCGTGCTCGCGGTGATTCTTTCGATCACACTTGGCACCGCGGTTGGCGTCACGGCCGGCTATCTCGGCGGCCGTGTCGATACCGTGCTGATGCGGCTGCTCGACGCATTCCTCTCCATTCCGCGCGTGTTGCTGCTGGTCGCCGTGCTCACGCTATTCACCCCCGTGCCGCTGACGGGGCTGATCCTTCTGCTCGGCGCGACGGGCTGGTTCGGCGTCTCGCGACTCGTGCGCGCCGAGACATTGGCGACGCGCGGCGAGCCGTACGTGGAGGCGGCGCGGGCGCTTGGCGCGTCGAATCGCGAGATCATTCTGCGTCACGTGCTGCCGAACGTGTTGTCGCCGGTGATCGTCGCCGCGACGCTCGGTGTCGGCAACGTCATCACGCTGGAAGCAGGATTGTCGTTTCTGGGCGTCGGCGCGCACGAGCCGACGGCGAGCTGGGGCTCGATCTTTCTCGACGCGGTCGACTTCTACGCGGGGAACTGGTGGGCGGTGTTCTTCCCGGGCGTCGCGATCGTGGTGACGGTGCTGGCGTTCAACGTGCTCGGCGACGCCTTGCGCGACGTCCTCGATCCTCGGCAGGTTCACGTGGCCCGGGCGTTGCCGAATGCCAAGGAAGCGTGAAGCACGGTTATCGATTGTCATCCCGAGCAAGCGGAGTGAGTCGAGGGACCCCCGTCCCGACGGAGGAGCCGTATGCAATGCTCCGCTGAGAAGGGGGTCCCTCGACTCCGGCGCTCCGCGCCTTCGCTCGAGATGACACCCGGGCGCCAAATGAGTAAAGGAGATCATGCCTGACCCGCTGCTGAGCGTTCGCGATCTGCGCACCTATTTCTACACGGAAGGCGGGGTCGCCAAATCGGTGGACGGCGTCAGCTTCGACATCGGCGCGGCCGAAACGGTCGGGCTCGTCGGCGAGTCCGGGTGCGGCAAGTCCGTGACCGCCCTCTCGCTGATGCGCCTGGTTCGACCGCCTGGCCGGATCGAGCCCGGAAGCAAGATGGAGTTCGGCGGCGAGGATCTGACCACGATCAGCGAAAAGGCCATGCGCGCCATTCGCGGCGAGCGGATCGCGATGGTGTTTCAGGAAAAGATTGTCGGACCATACGGAAAGGTTGGATCGAGTAATCCGGGAACCCACACGCCGAGAGTTGCGATGGCGTCGGATTGCTCACAGGAACAACATCCGCGGTTCGCTACCCTCGTGACGAGCCTTTCTTCCGTCTCGGCTTGACGATCTTGGGCGGCATTATCAGGTCGACGTCCGCGACGGCAATGGAATCCACCGTCGCGTTTGAGACGGCTCGGTTCGCCAACTCTCGCGATAGCCGTCGTGCGAACGCCTTGGCCATTACGCGCATGTAATTCTCGAAGAGCGCGCTCTCGTCTTCTAGCGAGCGTTTGCGTGATATTCTCGCCATAGCTCGGTCGAAATGCTCTCGCGTATAGCCCGACCCGCGTTCTGGCAGGGAGTCGCGGGTTACGATGTGACCTCGGGAACGATGCGAGTGACACACGAGTGTAGTTGGTCGCCCCGACTGCGCCTAACCCTGACGTATGCATGGCGTCAGAGCTGCGGTGTTCTCATGGCACCGCGGCGCATGCTATTTAAAGAGTGTCTATCTATTGACTGTAGATCAATAAATAGCGTTCACTGAGCGTTCTGTCCATGGCTCAGTTACAGGCGAAGCTCGGTCGAACCATACAGAGGTTGCGAAAGGACGCGGGATATTCTCAGGAGTCCTTCGCCGACGAGGTCGGGGTTCACCGCACATACATGGGTGCGGTGGAGCGAGGCGAGAAGAACATCAGCCTCCGCAACATCGAGCGAATCGCGGACGCACTGAAAATCAGGACGAGTGAGTTGCTTAGGCGCGCCGAAAACGCGTAACGCAATAACTCGCGGAAATTCCGTCGTCAGCAGATCCCGCAAGTGTCTGACAACTTCTTTCCAGGCAACGCCTTAGCGTGCTGCGTCGCGACGATGAGATACGCTTGCGCTAAGTGGAATATCCGAGTACTTTCCCGTTTGCAGGTTGAGGCTCGCGGCTGGTTCCGGGCTAGCATCCGGAGTAGTGATCGGTCGCAGGCCGCTCGTGGTGTAATGGACAGCACGCTAGGCTGCTACCCCTGAGGTCCGGGTTCGAATCCCGGCGAGCGGACACCTCAATCGCGCAAGAAAGCCGCCTTCTGGGCGGCTTTCGCGTTTAGTAGCGTTTGGCTGCAGCTCAGCCTACTAACGGACCGCACCGGCTCACATTTGTGCCAGGCACACCGTAAGTCCACAGCCGGGCACTGTTCCATGAGTGCATCTTGCCTAGAAACACGTGGGTGTTTTCTGGGCTTTACTCCTTGTTTCGCAGGCCTTTTGAGGCACTTTCGACCGTTTTCACTAACTGAGGTCGAGCGCTCAAAAATGTGTGATGAGGGGCACAGGTCTGTGGATATCTTGACTTTAGGCAATAATTGACGAAACTTTCGAGCACGGGGTAGCAGCCGTTCGCGGAAATATCTGCGAAAAAGTCATACACCACGAAATGGGCTCTCAGAAATGAGGGCCCATTTTGCTAATTTGGCGCTGAGTTTAAACGCTGAATTCTCTTCTTTTTCACCTGAATTGCACTCATTCACCTGAATTGCACTCATTCACCTGAATTGCACTCATTCACCTGAATTGCACTCATTCACCTGAGTTGCACTCATTCACCTGAGTTGCACTCATTCACCTGAGTTGCACTCATTCACCTGAGTTGCACTCATTTACCTGAGTTGCACTCATTTACCTGAGTTGCACTCATTTACCTGAGTTGCACTCATTTACCTGAGTTGCACTCATTTACCTGAGTTGCCCGAATTCCGCTGATTAACGCGTGCGAAGTTAAGTAAGGCTCGAGCAAGGGAATCAGCGGCCTGATCGAGAACATCACGCGGGCGGATTCAACATCGGATCGGTCCCGAGAATCGTGACGGACCGCGAGCCGCGCGTCAGAGCGACGTAGAGTTCTTTCCGTGAAAGTGAATTCGCGTCGAGAACAATGCCGTGGTCAAATTCCAGACCTTTGACCAGCAAGGTCGTTCCGATTAGCCAACGCCCTCCACGTCGTCCGCTATGGCGAAACTCGGTCTGGTACGCATCAACCGCTTCCGAGAGCGACAAGTTTGGATACAGCGCGTGTTTGCGAAGTACGCCGAGCATACGGTAGTACAAATCGCCGCGCGTTAGCTCGACACCATCTACTCGCCTGATCGATTGCAATAGGTCTGAAATCGAAGTTGGATCAGATTTTTCGAGGACGGCATTTGCCGCCATCGCGATCGAAGGATTGCGTGTATTGCGCTTAATCTCTACGCGCCGACCGTTCTTGGTTGCTTGCGGCAAGACGCGGTCGATCGATGTCATGCATTTGCTCGCGAAGCCCAGGACTTCACTCAATCGGTCATTATCGGTTTTGGCGGATTGGATCTTTCTAGCGCCTGCCCGTAGGGTGCGGCCTTCAATTTCTTCAATAGAAGTGAAGCTCCCCGAAATCGCGCGGGCCAGCTTGTGGCATTTCTCTTTGTAGGCAGGCGCTCCCGCATGAATTGCGATCGCGCTCTGCCGTCTGTCTCCGGAGAAGAAGCGGCAGGCATTCGCCTGTGCGAGAAACAGAGCTGTCGAAGTATCGGCTGCTTTGAATCGAACCCCCCTCGGGAGTTTTCCACCCAAATTGATCGATCCACCGTCCTCGAGTGCGTTCCGCACAGTAATTAGCCAGCCACCAATTTCGGGCCGGTTAACGCGAATCCACCGATGCGGCGTGTTGAGATCGCCGAATCGCCTGAATTTTGATTCTACGTCACGCGCCCAATCAACCGCGTCATCATCGAAGTCGAAGATCGCCTGCAACGGATCGCCCAGAATGCGACAAGGCAGGTGCGTCGCGAGAGCCATTACTAGTTCATGCTGCTCTGCAGAACAGTCTTGATATTCGTCGATGTATAGTCCGGCGTAGGATGCGCGCAGAATCCGCCGAGCGAAGTCGTATTTGAGGAGACGCGAGCACGCTCGATACAGGTCATTCCATTCTCGATTGTTCTCGGGGTGATCGGTCGACCAACCGGACCGATTCCGAAAAGAGAGCGAGAGCCTCAGCGACCAGCTTGCAATCGTATCAACTCGGAACAATCGGGATGGCACCGCTGCTTCGCGCAGTTTCCGCCGAATCGCATTGACTCCGGCGAACGTGTGCGTAAGCACTAGTTGCCGTTCGTCGCTATACGAGATGGCTTCGGCAATCAAATGCGTTTTGCCAAAGCCGGCAGGTGCCTTGACGTAGCCTGTTTCGCCCGTCGCTGCCAACTCCTGCGCCAGACTAACCACGATCGATCCACGCCCGAAGCTGCGTGAGCTTCAATATGAAATCCTTGTCCTTTATCGCGTCGTCCTCGAAATACGTGGAAATGGCCGCGACCCATCGTTCAGCATTGCTTTGACGTTTAAACCAGTCGCTCACCTTCGCCGCTTTTGCGATCGCGGCGCGTAACTTGGGCGATTCCGACCACGCAGCACGATTTCGGTTGAACTCGCCGTCGAATTGTGTGGCCGTCTGGCTTAAACGAACCTCGACGTCGCCAAGGATCTCGCACGCGACATCAAACGATGCAAGAACGCCGGGCCAGGTCAAATCTTGAATGACCGCTTCCTCGATAGAACGACCGTCCGACCAGACGACAACTTCAACACCCACCTCTCGCAGCTCTTTGACGTCGTTCGCGGAGAATTGAGTTGGTGCGTCTGAATCTGCGATGACGCAAACCGCATAGCCAAGTCTTATGAGGTCGCCAGCGATTCCTTTGACCTTGTTGGCGGTCTTCGCATCGAAGCATGAAACGCCCTGATACGCGAGTGGCTCTCGGCCTCTGGCCATCCAATACTCATCTAGGCCTCTGAGAAAGCCTGCCTCAGTCGCGCCTTCACAGACGACGATGCGTGGACACAGGAACGATTCCGCGCTTTGCCTAATCCTCCCTTGAATTGACTCAGCCACCGATGGCTGCTTGGCTGAAATAACGTCCGTCTTTCCCTCTACATGATGTACGATTTGTAGGTCTTCGACCTTCAATTCCCTCAGCACCACGGGAGAATGAGTGGTCAAGAAATACTGACCGTGTTCGTCTTTGCAGAGGTGATTTAAAAGCCGCGCGATTCGCTGGGGTTCGAGCCCAGATTCAATTTCATCGATCAACGTGATGTGCGGCTTAGAGACTACTTGTTGCCGCAGGCCGGTGATCAGCATTCTCCGTGAGCCGAGGCCGAGTTGGCGAACCGGTACTGCGCCATCGTGGATGGCTAGACCGCCCAACCGAACATTGAGCCCATCAGAGTCCAAATCGGCTTTGTATGTTGTGGCGACTCGAACGCCGAGCAGCTTCGCTGTCTTTTCAGCTTGCGATGCTACTTCATCGAATTTTTTTAGTGCCGACTCACGCTGTGCGGCCATCGAAGTCCGAGCGGCTCGTGCAGCCTCCGCCAAGGAGGCCTGAATATTCTCCCCGTCTGTGAGTTGACTTAGCAGCGAACCGCGGGACCAAGTCAGATCTCGATCTGCCGCGGAGCCGATGAACGTCACTGTTGCCTTGGCACGATCCGTCGGTTTGAAGCGAACTCCATCATCCTTCTCACCTTTTACGACGTGCCACGCGGGTTCCAAGTCGTCCGTAACTGAGAGTCGAATGCGGAGGGCGTCTTCAAGTTCATCCCCAGGATCGTCTTCCACCTGGAGCGTTTCTTTATTCCAACCGCACAATTGATGACCGTAGTTATTCAAATCTCGAAAGCTTTCTGGTAAGTCAGTGATGACAACTTCGATTTTCACCTTCCGCTTCGGATCGCAGCCGTGAAAATCAGAGTCGTTAAAGCTCAAGTTCCACTGCGGGTGGAACACTCGGCGTATCGCTTCGAGTATCGTGGACTTCGTAGAATCGCCTTTCCCGATTAGACAGAAAATCCGTCTGTCAGGCAATGACCAATCCAGCTCGCAAATTCCGCGAAAATTTCTGATCGAGAGTTGGCGAATTCGCATTCTGTTCTTGTTGCGAGGCGATTGCGGATACTGCCGCACGAGGGCGACAGGCGCGGCTATCAATTCCGCGATGGAGGGTGTGAGCAATATTTGAAAACACTAACGCTCACGCAAGCACGGAGCAGCTAAATTCGGCTTGCGAGGGCAAACCGGAGCCGCGACGCCATTTCTGGGTGTCAACGCACCTCTGCAGCCCGGCCTCAGGTCCAGGTACGTGCTAGCACAACTGGTGCAACGTCCGCCCAAGGCCCCAGATTTAAACGTCGCCAACAAGCCTGAGCGTACAGTTGACACAGCCTCCGCCCACGACTGACCTCCTCCGAGTGGAAGATCTTCGGACCTACTTCTACACAGAGGCCGGAGTTGCACGGGCGGTGGACGGCGTTTCGTTTGAAATCGGTGCGGGCGAGAACGTCGCCCTGGTTGGCGAGTCTGGTTGCGGCAAAAGCGTGACGGCATTCTCTCTTGTCCGCTTAATACGGCCTCCTGGAAGGATCGAACGCGGCAGTCATATCTTCTTCAAAGGAAAGGACTTACTGGAACTTTCTGAAAAGGAGATGCGATCCTACAGGGGAAGCGAGCTGGGCTTTGTATTCCAGGAGCCGATGACCGCGCTCAATCCCGTGTTCAAGATCGGCGATCAGATCGCCGAAGTCGTGCGCGTGCACCACGGTGGCTCGAAGCAGGAGGCGCGCAATCGTGCGGTGAAGATGCTCGAGACCGTCGGTATCCCGTCGCCGGAGCAGCGCGCCGGCGAATATCCGCATCAGTTGTCGGGCGGCATGCGTCAGCGCGTCGTCATCGCCATGGCGCTCGTGATGAACCCGTCGCTCGTCATTGCCGACGAGCCGACGACCGCGCTCGACGTCACCATCCAGGCGCAGATCCTCGAGCTCCTGCGCGAGCTGCAGCAAAAGTTCGGCACCTCCATTCTGCTGATCACGCACGACCTTGGCGTCGTGGCCGAAACGGTGTCTCGCGTGATCGTCATGTACGGCGGCGAGATCGTCGAAGAGGCGCCGGTGCGCGAGCTGTTCGCCGCGGCGCATCATCCGTACACCGAGGGTCTCCTCAACGCGATGCCGCAGGTCGGACAGGAGCGCGAACGTCTCGCGACGATTCCGGGCTCCGTTCCGCCGCCGACCGCGTGGCCCAAGGGCTGTCGCTTTCACGACCGTTGCCCGTACGCGTGGAATCGGTGTCTCGAGGAGCATCCGCCGCTGTATCAGATCGGTGCCGGGCACGTGTCGCGCTGTCATCTGGCCGTCGAGCCCGAGCGCCGCGCCGACAAGCACGAGCCGCTCGTCGTGCAGCAGGCAACCGCATGACGGCGGACGCGACGACGCCGCTGCTCAGCGTGCGCGACCTCAAGAAGCATTTTCCTATTAAAAAAGGATTATTTGGGAAGTCTAATGGCGCCGTGCGCGCCGTGGACGGCGTCTCGTTCGACGTCAACGCCGCCGAAACGCTGGGCCTGGTCGGCGAGTCCGGCTGCGGCAAGTCGACGACGGGACGCATGATCCTGCGCCTCATCGAGCCGACGTCGGGCTCGGTGCAGTTCGACGGCGTCGAGCTGACGCAGCTCGGGGCCCGCGAGATGCGCAAGTTCCGGCGGCGCATCCAGGTCATCTTCCAGGATCCGTTCTCGTCGCTCAATCCGCGCATGACGGTCGGCGCGATCGTTCGCGAAGGCCTGACGATTCACAAGCTGGCGGAAGGCGCAGCCGCGGACGCGCGCGTCCGGCAATTGCTCGACGAAGTCGGGCTTCGCGCCGAATACGTCAATCGATATCCGCACGAATTCTCGGGCGGCCAGCGCCAGCGCATCGGGATCGCGCGCGCGCTGGCGGTGGAACCGAACTTCATCGTCTGCGACGAGCCGGTGTCGGCGCTCGACGTGTCGGTGCAGGCGCAGGTGATCAACCTGCTGCAGGATCTTCAGCGCGAGCGCGGGCTGGCGTACCTCTTCATCGCGCACGATCTGTCCGTCGTCGAGCACATCGCCGATCGCGTCGCGGTGATGTACCTGGGCAAGATCGTGGAGCTCGCGACGTCGGTGGATCTCTATCGCGAGCCGCTCATGCCGTACACGCAGGCACTGCTGTCCGCGGTACCGATTGCCGATCCCACGGTGAAGAAGTCGCGCGTCGTGTTGCATGGCGACGTGCCGTCACCGGCCAATCCGCCGTCGGGCTGCGTGTTTCATCCGCGTTGCCAACATCCCGCCAAGGACGAGGCGTGCGCGGCGATCGTTCCGCCCCTGGAAGAAAAAGCGCCGGGCCACTGGGTGGCATGCATCAAACAACCGCCCACGAGTGTAGAGTGGGGCGTGCAGAAGGCGGCGGGTGGAACGAATCCGCCGACGAGGTATTTGCCAGTCATCGCAACGCATTCCTCCTAACGCCCGAACCGAGCGACCAGCCCACCATGGCGACCCCGAAATCTGTTTTCGATCAGCCGAGTGCCGCTACCGTGACGCACGACGAGCCGCCGCCGAATCTCGATCCCGTGATCGCGGATCGAAGATTCTTCGGTCACCCGCGCGGGTTGTCGACGCTGTTCTTCACCGAGATGTGGGAGCGGTTCTCGTTCTACGGGATCCGCCCGCTGCTCGTGCTGTTCATGACTGCCGCGCTCACCGGCGGCGGCTTCGGCTTCGATCGCAGCACCGCGTCGTCGATCGTGGGCATCTACGCAGCGTGCGTGTACCTGGCGTCACTTCCCGGCGGCTGGATCGCCGACCGCTGGCTCGGACTTCAGCGCTCGATCTTCTGGGGCGGTGTTCTGATCGCGCTCGGCCATCTGTCGATCGGATTGTCCGCCGCATTCGCCCGGCCCGCATTCTTTCTCGGCCTCATTCTGATCGTGCTCGGCACGGGCTTGCTCAAGCCGAATGTGTCGGCAATTGTGGGCGATCTGTATCCCGAAGGCGGATCGCGGCGTGACGCGGCATTCTCGATCTTCTACATGGGCATCAACACCGGCGCGTTCATCGCGCCGCTGATCACCGGGTTTCTCGGCGAACAAGTGGGTTGGCATTGGGGCTTTGGCGCCGCCGGCGTCGGCATGCTGATCGGCGTGATCTGGTTCAAGATCCGCTCGGGGCCGACGCTGGGCAGCATCGGGCGCGAACCTTCGGTGCAGGATCCCGCGTCGCGCGCCCGAGTCCGGAACATCGTGGTCGTCGCGCTCGCGGCGTTCGCGGTTTTCGTTGCGGTCGCGATGGCCGGCATGATTCACATCAACGCCGTGTGGGTCGCGCAGCGAATGACCGTGGCGATCGTCACGCTCGCGGTCCTCTACTTCGCGTATTTGTTCATGTTCGGCGGCCTGCGCGGAGACGACAAGAAGCGCGTCGTCGTGATCCTCGTGCTGTTCATCTTCTCGGCGATTTTCTGGTCGGCGTTCGAGCAGGCACCGACGTCGCTCAATCTGTTCGCGCGCGACTACACCGACCGCGTCGTCTTCGGCTGGCAGATGCCGACGTCCTGGATGCAGGCCGCGAATTCGATTTTCGTGATCGCGCTCGCGCCCGTGTTCGCGTGGATCTGGGAAGCGATGGGCCGGCGCAATCTCAATCCGTCGAGTCCCGCCAAATTCGCCTTCGGTCTTCTGGCAACTGGTGTCGGCTTCCTCGTCATGCTCGCGGCGGCGCACCTCGTGATCAAAGGCGGCGGCAACGTGCGCGTGTCGCCGTGGTGGCTCGTCGGCAGCTATCTGTTTCAGACGATCGGCGAGCTCTCATTGAGCCCGGTCGGATTGAGCTCGATGACGAAGCTCGCGCCGGCGAAGTTCGCCGGTCAGATGATGGGCGTGTGGTTCATGGCGACGTCGCTCGGCGAGATCATCGCGGGCCTGGTCGGCGGCCACATCGATCCGGAAAAGCTGAACGAAATGCCCGCGCTGTTTCAGCAAACCGCGGTGTCGTTGATTGTCGCCGCCGTGATCTGCGCGCTGCTCGCCGTCCCCATTCGCCGCATGATGCGCGATGTGAAGGAAACCGCGCAGTAACGCGAGCGCACTTTGCTCTTACCATCCGCACGAAGCGCCGGCCTCACCATCGGCCGCGACGCGTTCCGCGCCGCCTTCTATGGCCACCGGAAAACACTCGACGGCACGGTACGCTCCCGCGTCGCCCCGATGTCCGACGGCTCCGCCAGAAAGAACGACGTCTTGTCCGTGTTCGACACCCGCAGCTCGAACCGGTGGCCGAAGGGCTCCGGATTCACCGCGTACGCGAGATCGATCCGCCACATGCGCGGCGAGCGCGGCGGCACGTTGCCGAGCAGGCTGACACCAACCGACGCGTGCACCGGCGTGTTGACGCCGAACGGAATGTCGCCCGCCCACAGGCGGCCAACGTCGCTGAACGCGCCAACGCCAAGGTCGCCAAGTCCGAATGGCCGGCCGATGAACGTGCGGTTCTCGAATCGCGCGACGAATCGCTGGCCGCCCGGCGTGTTCGACGATGCGTAACCGCGCAGCCCGCCGTCCGGATCGCTCAGCGTGAGGTTGAACGGAATGCGCTGCCGCCATCCGCCGCTGAACTCGAGCGACAGCGTCGTGGTGTTCGCCCGAAATTTCAGATATTCGATCGCGCGGCTGCTGGCGAGAATGCCGTCCCACGACTGCGCGTCGTTGCTGTGGCGCGCCTCCGCCTGCGCCTGAAAGCGCAATGCGTTGTTTCTTCCCACCGCGCCGATGTAGAGATCGCTCGCCATGAAGATGTCGTCATCGCGCGAGCCGAGCACCGAGAGGCTGCGCCCGAAAACGGAGCCGAGCTGAAAGCCGATCGGCAAATCCTGCGTGGCCGTGAGCGCGTCGAAGCCGATGACCGGCCTGAATCCGATGTCGCGTACGCCCCACAGCAGATTGACGCGCGCGATGCGATGATCGATGTAGCGATTGAGCAGGGACGTGTCCGGATCGGGCGCGAATCCCTGGTTGGTCACCAACACTTGCGTCGCGCCGGGCCGGTCGTCGTCGCCGGAGATCGATGCACCGAACAAGCTCAGTCGTCCCGGAGGCCCCAACCGCACGATGCCGCCGACGTCGAAGAAATTTCGGCTCAGGCGAATCGCGTGACTCGAGTTGATGTCGTTCGCGTACTGCACGTAGTCATCGTCGCCTCCGGCGCGCGCGCGCCAGGCGACGCGCTGAATGTCGGTGTAGAACGGATGCGACGCCTCACTCGTCCAGTTCGATCCGAGCGGCGTCACGTGCCCCTCGGTCGCGAAGATGTACGGGTGTCCGAATAACTGATTGTCGACGAGACGGCCGCCGTAGCCGTTTCGAAACGCCCCGCCGTCGCGCCAGTCGCCGGCGAGATAGATCCCTTCGCCACTCAGATTCGCTTCACCGACACGAATGAATCGCAGATGCGGATTGCCGGCGCTCGCGGCGCCGCCGAGCACCAGCGCGATTTCGTCGTTCGTGCGCACGTCGAGAATGACACCGCCGTCGGGCGCGCGCTCCGCCTGAACCGACGCTTCCGCGATGAACGGCTGCGCGCGAAGAATGCGCTCCGATTCGGCGCGGCGCAGCTCGTCGCACGCGTCGCCGGGGCGCAGCAGCAGGAATCGACGGATGACTTCGATGTGCGTCGTCGTGTGCAGCGCCGTCACGATCTTCTCGAGACCGGGCACTCGCCGGATCATGGCGGCGGTCGGCGCCGCCGTGTGAATCACGACGTCGTCGATGCGTTGTCCCGCGCACGCCACTCGGGTGGAATCCTGCGCGTGAAGCTCGCCCACACCGAGCAGCAGGGACAGGGACATGCACGCACCGCACGCCCAGTATGCGGTCCGAATGCTACTTCCCCATCCGCCGCTTCAGCTCTTCGAGCTTGCGGGCGGCTTCCGATTCCATGTCCGCGCGCGCGCGTGCCCGCCCCAGGGAATCGATTTCGTCGCGTAACGCGGCTGGATCGTCGCTCGGCTCTGCGTCCGGCGCTGGAGCCACCGAGCGCACGTCGGCACCCGACATCACCGCCTTGAGCTCGGCCGTCATCTGCGCGACGTCGCGTTCGGCGAGCGACACCTCCGCCTGCTGCGCCGACACTTTTTGACGAAGCACGTCGGCGCGCTCGGTGTGCATCTTCTCGTAGTTCGTCGCGATCTCGACCGTTTCGCGATCGTTGATGCCTTCCGCGAGCTGTTTGCGGCGGCGCACCGTCTCGAGCTCGCGCTCCTCGGCGGCAAGGCGTTGGCGCGTCTTCTCCAGGCCGTCGCGCATTTCGCCCAAGCCGACTCGAGCCTGCACGAGCGTGTCTTTCATGCGCGACGCGATCGCCCGGCGCTCCTCGGGCTTCGTCGCGCGGGCAAGCAAATCGTCGAACGATTGACGAAAACCGTCGAACACCATGACTCGCGGTGGCTGGGATGGCAGAGACGGTGTACGATACAGATCGCGGCGACGCTCACGCAACCACGACCCGAGGTTCTCTCCGCTCGCATGCCGTACGCCCCGTTCGTCATCGTCACCGCGACTACGGAGATCATCCGCGGCGTGCCGCGCGTGCGCGTCAACGAGGCATACACCAATGCGCTCGCGTCGTTCGGGCTCGTGCCGGTGGTGCTCCCGCCAATGAGCGCCGCCGTCGCGTCGGCCGCGCTCACCGACGTCGCCGGACTCGTGCTCACGGGCGGCGAGGACATCGATCCGAGGTACTTCGGTGAAACGCCGCATCCGAAGACTGGCGAGCCGCACCACGCCCGCGATTCGTACGAGCTCGCGCTCGCACGGCGAGCGTACGAACTGCGCGTGCCGACGCTCGCCATTTGCCGCGGCGTTCAGGTCATGAACGTCGCGCTCGGCGGCTCGCTCGTGCAGGACATTCCATCGCAGCGCGAGACGACGATCGATCACGATCCCGAAGGCAAGCGCGCCGAACGCGTGCACGGAGTCGAGATCGAGTCCGATTCGCGGCTCGCCGCGATCGTCGGCGCGACGACGATCGCCGTGAATTCATCGCATCATCAGGCGCTGGCACAGGTGGCGCCGCCGCTGCTCACGACGGCGCGTAGCACCGACGGCGTGATCGAAGCGGTCGAAGCCAACGATCCCGCGTGGTGGATGATCGGCGTGCAGTGGCATCCCGAAGAGTTGATGGCCACTCCCGAGGTTTGGGATCGCCGCCTCTTCGACGCGTTTGCAGAGGAAGTGCGCGAGACCAGCCGGGATTAGCGCTGGGCGATGGGCGACGGGCGCTTACGTCAACCGCCACCGCGACTCATCCCGCACCTGCCGCATCAACCGCTCCGGCGTGTTCACCGCGGGAAAAAAGAGCGCATCGCTCACGCCGTTCAACGCCTGACGCAGTAACCCGAATCGTTCCGCGGCGTTCGAATAGAGCGTGGTGAGACCGTGCTCCTCGGCGAGTTGATGATCCGCCGCGAGCTGAAAGCCGCGCCGTCCCATCTCCTCGTAATACTCGAGATCCGGTCCGCCGCGCCGCCACCGGCGGTGCTCGATGTAATCCGGAAAAATTCCGCTCAGCCACAACGCGTAGTTGCCGAGGTGTGTACGCACCAGAAAGCTGCGTCGCGCGTCGGGATCGTCGAGATCGGCGGCGAGCTGCGCCAGCGCGTGATAGACCTCGTCGTCGCTGTCGGCGACGCGATGCGCGCGATCGCGAAATCCGAAGTGGATCAGCACCGCGCTGACGTAGTCGGCGAGTCCGCGGTCGTCTTCGCCCATGCGTCGGAGCGTGTGGCGAATGAGCACGTACGCGAACAGCGGAAATGACGCGTGCGCGCCGCGCGGATCGCGCAGCATGGCGCCGGGAAGCCGAGGATCGTCGAGGATCGCGTTGATCCCTTCGTCGGCAAGGCGCGACTCGAGCTGCTCGAGTGGCTCACCACATTCCGCGGCGAGCAGCCGCGCCGCGAGTTGGGCGTCGTTGCGCGTCAAGCGATGACGTGTGTCGGCGAGAATCATCTCTCTCCTCCAGTCACAGGACCATACACCGCATAGGCAACTTCGATGCTGCTGAGGCGGCAAGGAGTCCGTTGAAAATCGGCAGCACACCGCCGCCGGGACTGCCAAACCGCATATCCTTCTAACCCTTAGTATCGGTCGCTGCACGAACGACAGTGGCCCTTTGGGGTAGCACCAGGGGCCGGGCCGGTGTGGGCCAGGGTGGTTCGGACCGTGGCATGTCCCTAGCTTTCAAGCGTGCTGTACATCTGTCTCCCCGCGTACAACGAAGCCGAAACGATCGGCGTCCTGCTCTGGCGCATCCGCAAGGTGTTCCAGGAGTATTCGCGCGAGTACGAGATCATCGTATTCAACGACGGCAGCACCGACGCGACCCTGGAGACGCTCGAGCCATACGGTGAAGTCCTTCCATTGACGATCGTCGGCGGCCCGGAGCACGTCGGGTACGCCCGCGCTCTCGATGGGCTGTGCCGCACCGTCTCGAGCCGCACTCGGTATCCGCGCCGCGACGCGATGATCACCATGCAGGCCGACTTCACGGATCAACCCCAGCACCTGCCGGAGCTGATCAAGCGGTTCGAGGGTGGCGCCGATCTCGTGGTCGCCGAGCGAACCGTTCCGGCCGCGACGCCGGCGCCCGTTCGGCGGTTGCATTGGATTTCGCGATGGGCCGCCCGGACCGCGGGCGTCGCCGGCGTCGCCGATCCGTTTGGCTCGCTCCGGCTCTATCGCATTTCGCTCATTCGCGATCTTGTAAAAGCCGCCGGCGACGCTCCGATCGTGCACGGGCAGGGCTGGGCGGCCAATCTCGATCTGCTTCGCCATGCCGCGCCGCTCGCGCGCCGCATGGAGACGGTCGCACTCGAACCGCGCTACGACGTGCGCGGACGGGAGACACGCATTCGTCCGTGGGCGGACGGTCTGGCGCTGTTCCGCGGGCGTCGCGTGCCCGCGGCCCCTGCTTCGCCGAGACCGGCGCAATGATCGCGCGCGTGCGCGCCGTGGCCGCCACCGCGCTGATCACCTTCGCGGCGGCGGCGCTGACGGTCGCGCGGGAGATGCCTGCGCAACAGCCTGCGCAACAGCCCACGCAGCAAGGCGCGCAGCAACCCGCGGCCCAGGACGGCGAGCGAATCCGCCCGCCGTTCGGCGTCGGCGAGCGCATGGAGTACGACGTCCGCTTCGGGCATCTCCACGTCGGCAATGGCGACATGGAAGTCCTGCCGATGGACACGGTGCGCGGCCAGGAGACGTGGCACACCCTGTTTCATCTCAGTGGCGGCTATCTCTTCTACAAGGTGAATGACCGCTACGAGGATTGGTTCGCGGTGAATTCGCTCGCGTCGCTGCGCTACCACCAGGACATCGACGAGGGCAGCTACGAGCCGAAGCGCCACTACGAGATCTTTCCCGACCGGCTCGAGTTCATCGAATACAACAAAGAGGGCGTCGCGAAGCCGCCGCGTGCGAGCGTAGCGCATCCGCTCGACGAAGGCTCGTTCCTCTACTATCTGCGCACCGTGCCGCTGCGGATCGGCATGGACACGACGTTCAACGACTACTTCATGGCGGAGCGCAATCCAGTGCGCTTCCGCGTTCTTCGCCGTGATACGATCGAAGTACCCGCCGGCCGTTTCGCGGCGATCGTCGTCCAGCCCATCTTCGAGTCGAAGCTGTTCTCCGAGGGCGGCCAGGCGCAGGTCTGGCTTTCCGACGACGAGAACCGCATCATGCTGCAGATGAAATCGAAAGTCAGCTTCGGTTCGCTGAATCTCTATCTCAAGAACTACCGGCCCTCACCCTCGTCGAGCGGACGGCTCAACCGAGTGGAAAAACGCTGAGCGATTCGCGAAATCGCGAACCGGCGCGTGAACCGGCGCGTGAGCCCGCGCGCGAACCGGCGCGTGAGCCCGCGCGCGAAGCGGACCTCTCCGCCATTCGCACCATTCCCGTCGCGCGGCGCCCCAACAAAGTGAGCGCCGCGGAATTCGCGCATCCTCCGCGCGATGACCACTCCTTTCACGCCTTCCTCGACGCGCTGCCCGACGTCCTCGTCGCGCGCGACTTTCGCGCCGTCGTGAACGCCGTCGTCGCCGCCGCGACGCGCGAGAAAGGCGTCGTCGCGATGCTCGGCGGACACGTGGTGAAGACGGGGCTCGCGCCGCTGCTCGTCGATCTCATGCGCCGCCGCGTGATCACGCACGTCGCGATGAACGGCTCCGCCGCCATTCACGATTACGAAATCGCGCGCTTCGGCGCGACCTCCGAAGACGTCGCGGCCGGTTTGCGCGACGGCACGTTCGGCATGGCCGACGAAACCGGCCGAGAGATGAACGATGCCTTCGTCGCCGGCATGGAGGCCGAGCGCGGCATGGGCGAGTCGCTCGGGCTCGCGCTCGACGCGCGAACCGATCTCGCGAACCCCGAGCTGTCGGTGCTTCTCTCCGCGTATCGGCTTGGCGTTCCCGCGACGGTGCACGCCGCGCTGGGCGCGGAGATCATCCATCAGCATCCGGCGGCGAACGGTGCGGCGATCGGCGACACGAGTCACCGCGATTTTCGCCGTCTCGCTGCGTCGCTCATGGACGTCGACGACGGCGGTGTAGTGCTGAATCTCGGCAGCGCCGTGATCATGCCCGAGGTGTTTCTCAAGGCGCTGACGATCGCGCGCAACTTGAACGAAGGGCGTCCGCAGAACTTCGTGTCGGTCGATCTCGATATGCAGCGGCACTATCGGCCGCGCGTGAACGTGGTGCAACGGCCGACGCTACAGAGCGGAAAAGGCTACGAGATCACGGGCCATCACGAGATCATGGTGCCGCTGCTGGTGTGGGCGGTGATAGACAAACTGTCATGATCGCAAAAAGGGCGGACGCCGTTTAGGCGTCCGCCCTTTTTGTATCGCCAAGTTGCCTATCTATTACGCCGCCGGCCCCGACCACCGCTCGCGCAGCCGGCGCGCCGTATCGGGACTCACCACGCGAATGATGAAGTAGAGCACGAGGCCCACCAGCGCGATCTTGAGCGCCAGCATCAACAGCACCATGAACAGCCCAAAGACGACGCCGAAAATTCCAAAAATGAACTTCAGCGCGATGAGACCGAGCACCGCAAACAGCCCGATCGAAAAGATTGTGCGCAACATGCTCGTGTCTCCAAAAGTCGAAGGTCGTGCTTTCCGACGATCCCTACGGTTTCGCTGACGCCATGGTTTCACCCACGGCGCGTCCTGTTTCAGACGTCCTTGTAATCGGCGACGGACTGATCGGTCTGTCAACTGCGCTCGCGCTGGGACGAGCCGGCGTACGCACGGTGGTCATAGGCAAACGCCGCACCGGTGCGGCCTCATCCGCGGCCGCGGGTCTCCTCGTTCCGAGCATCGGCACGCTGCCGAGCGCGGTGCAGTCGTTCTTCGCGGCAAGCCTGGCGGCGTATCCGGCGTTCCTTGCGAGTCTCGCCGACGTCGACCCGGCGTTGCGTCTGATCGAAGGCATATTCGAGCGAAGCGAGGACGGCGGCGATCGTATGCATCCACACGACGCCGCCGTCGACAACGTGCGCCTGCTCGCGGCGGTCGCGGCGGCGGTGGGTGCGACGCCGATAATCGCACGCGTCGAGGATGCCGTATCGTCGGTGGATATCGGCACCGGGTCCGCTCGCGTCATCACCGCCTCTGGCGCACGATACTCCGCCGCTCGCGTCATCCTTGCGGCAGGCGCCTGGGCGCCTCAGCTGGCGGGCCTGCCGCGCCCGCTGCCCGTGCGCCCGCTCAAGGGACAAATGCTCGCGCTTGGCGCTTGCCCGTTGACTCACTCGATCATGGGTGACGACGCGTACCTGGTCCCTCGCGGCAACGAAACGCTCGTCGGCGCAACGGTGGAGGAGGCAGGCTTCGACACGACCATCGATCCGCGGGCGATCGACGCCCTCCACCGCGCCGCTGTCGCCCTCGTACCGGCACTACGCGATGCACAGGTTACGCGCACGTGGTCCGGCATCCGTCCCGCTACCCCCGACATGCTCCCGGTGCTCGGTCCCGAGCCGCTCGCGCCAACGCTGATCTACGCGTGCGGACACTCGAAGAACGGCATCCTGCTCGCTCCGGCAACAGCGTCCGCCCTGGCCGATGTCGTGCAGCAGAGACCTTCGGCGCACGATCTGACGCCGTTCCGCGCCGACCGCTGGGAGCCAATTTAGTAGCAGAAATACACTAACTATTTACCATAATTTTAGACGGTTATCCGATGCTACCCTGCCCTGTCCGGCACAGGTAGATTACGCCGTCTCAACAGCTTCCGCGCTCCGGTCGCCGCAGGTTTGGGTTCCGGCGCGCCGGCACTCTCTCGTTTTGAGCTCAATGGGCGAGACCCTTTATCAGATATCTGGCCGTCACCGCGTCGAGCCCCTGCCCGAACGCAAGCCGTCGTGGCTCAAGGTGCGCGCCCCGGGCGGTTCCAACTACCTCCAGATCAAGCAGCTCATGCGCGAGCTCGAGCTGCACACGGTCTGCGAGGAGGCGCACTGCCCGAACGTCGGCGAATGCTGGGAGCACGGCACCGCGACGTTCATGATTCTGGGCGACGTGTGCACGCGCAATTGTGCGTACTGCGCCGTCGCGCACGGCCGGCCGCCGAAGTACGACGTCGCGGAACCGTCGCGCGTCGCCGACGCGATCGGCACGATGAACCTGCGCCACGCGGTCATCACCTCGGTCGATCGCGATGATCTGCCGGACTACGGCGCGTACATCTTCGCCGAGACGATCCGTCAGATCAAACAGCGGTTGCCCGATTGCTCCGTGGAAGTGCTCGTGCCCGATTTTCAGGGCAGCGAGGACTCGATCCGGACGGTCCTCGAGGCCGCGCCGGACATTTACAATCACAACACGGAAACGGTGCCGCGCCTCTACAAGCGCTGCCGTCCCGGCGGCCGCTACGAGCGCGTGATGCAGATCTTTCGCACCGCCAAGCGCGTCGCGCCCGACATTCCGACGAAGAGCGGCATCATTCTCGGAATGGGCGAGACGCTCGAGGAAGTGGAGGCAGTGATGCGCGATCTGCGCGACGTCGACGTGGACATTCTCACGCTCGGCCAGTATTTGCGACCGTCCGATTCTCACATCAAGCTCGATCGATATGTCACGCCGGATGAGTTCCGCGCGCTGAAGGAGTACGGCATGGCGATCGGCTACAAGCACGTGGAATCCGGCCCGCTCGTTCGCTCCAGCTATCACGCGTGGGAGCAGGTGCAGGCGGCAGGAGTTTGAGGGGCGTATAGGCGCGTGGGCGTATGGGCGTATGACCTGCCCGACGCCGTCCCGCCCATACGCCCATACGCCCATACGCCCATACGCCCATACGCCCATACGCCCATGCGCCGATACGCCCATACGCCCATTCTCATGGCTACCAAAAAGAAATCAGACAATTCTAAAAATTCGAACGCCGAACAAAATCTGACCCTGCTGCGGTCCATGCTGTTGCAGCGCCGCTTCGAGGAGCGGTGTGCCGAGGCGTACGCGCTCGGGAAGATTGGCGGCTTCTGCCACCTGTACATCGGCCAGGAAGCGGTGAGCACGGGGGCCGAGGCGGTGCTCAGGCCCGACGACTACATCATCACGACGTATCGCGATCACGGGCAGGCGCTTGCGCGCGGCATGAACCCGCGCGCCGTGATGTCGGAGTTGTTCGGACGCATCGACGGCTGCGCGCGCGGCAAGGGCGGCTCGATGCACATGTTCGACAAGAGTCTCAACTTTCTCGGCGGACACGGCATCGTCGGCGCGCACGTACCGCTCGCGACTGGCGTCGGCTTCGCGATCAAGTATCGCGGCGGCGACCAGGTGTGCGTGTGTTTCATGGGTGAGTCGGTGGTCAACACCGGCGCGTTTCATGAAGCGCTGAACATGGCGGGCCTGTGGAAGCTGCCGGTCGTGTACGTGATCGAGAACAATCGGTACGGCATGGGCACGGCGCTCGAGCGCGCGTCGGCGATTCACGACATCTACGAGCGCGGCGCCGCGTACAACATGCCGCGCGCGCAGTGCGACGGGCAGGATGTGTTCGCGGTGCGCGACGCGATGAAGGAAGCGGTCGATCGCGCGCGGACGGAGTCGCTGCCCACGCTGCTCGAGGTGCGCACCTATCGCTTCATGGGCCACTCGATGTCGGACGCCGTGAGCGGCACGTATCGCTCGAAGGCGGAGCTCGACGAGTACATGAAGCGGGATCCGATCGCGCTCCTGCGCGCGCACATGCACGAGAACAACGAGCTGACGGATGAGCAGCTTCACAAGCTCGACGACGAGATGAAGGCCGTGGTGCAGGACGCCTGGGACTTCGCCGATCAGAGCCCCGAACCGCCGCTCGAGGCGTTGTTCGAGGACGTGCTCGTGGATACCACCAGTGACGCGACAGCGGAAGCCGTCGCCGCGGATTAGAAACCCGGAACTCCGACAGTAGGCGCGAAGCGCCGAAGGGAGGAGCAATCAACGGAAAATGCCAGTAATCACTTACAGAGATGCTCTGAACCAGGCGCTGCGCGAAGAGATGCAGCGCGACGACCGCGTGTTCCTGATGGGCGAGGAAGTCGCCGTCTACCAGGGCGCATACAAGGTCTCGAAAGGCTTGCTTCAGGAGTTCGGCGAGATGCGCGTCGTCGACACGCCGATCACCGAGCTGGGATTCGCCGGCGTCGGCGTCGGCGCGGCGATGGTCGGCTTGCGGCCCGTCATCGAGTTCATGACGTGGAATTTCGGCGTGCTCGCGCTCGACCAGGTGCTCAACTCCGCGGCCAAGCTGCTGTACATGTCGGGCGGCCAGTACAACATCCCCATGGTGTTTCGCGGACCGAATGGCGCCGCGCTGCAGCTGTCGGCGCAGCACTCGCAGGCGTTCGAGTCGTGGCTGTCGTACATCCCCGGCCTCAAGGTGTTGACACCGGGCACTCCGTACGATGCGAAAGGCCTGCTCAAGAGCGCCATTCGCGACGACAATCCGGTCTGCTTCCTCGAAGGGGAGATGCTGTACAACACCAAGGGCGAGGTGCCCGAGGAGGAATATCTCATTCCGATCGGCAAGGCGGACTTGAAGCGCGAAGGCGACGCCTGCTCGATCATCACGAACGGCAAGATGGTGCTCGTCGCGATGCAGGTGGCCGATCAGCTCGCGAAGGACGGCATCCACGTCGACGTGGTCGACCTGCGCACCGTGCGCCCGATGGACGTCGACGCCATCCGCACCTCGGTCGAGAAGACGAACCGCGCGGTGGTTCTCGAAGAAGGCTGGGAGTTGTGCGGCATCGGCTCGCAGGTAGTCGATTACATCCAGCGCGAATGCTTCGACATGCTCGACGCGCCGGTCATTCGCGTGCATCAGGCCGACGTTCCCATGCCGTACGCCAAGAATCTCGAGCGCGCGGCCAAGCCTGACGCCGCGAAAACGATCGCCGCCGTGCGCAAGGTTATGTACCTCGATTAGGCGTCGAGGCGTCGAGGCGTCGGGGCGTATGACGATCCTTACGCCGCGACGCCCCGACGCCTCGACGCCCCGACGCCCATTCTAGAATACTTATGGCTACCAAGATCTTTATGGAGGCGCTCTCGCCCACGATGGAAGAAGGGCGCCTCGTCAAATGGCTCAAGAACGAAGGGGACACCGTGAAGAGCGGCGAGCCCCTGGCCGAGGTCGAGACCGACAAGGCGATCATGGAGCTCGTGGCGCGCGGTGACGGCGTGCTGCGCAAGCGCCTCGTCGGCGAGGGAGATTCGCGGCCGGTCGGCACGCTCGTCGGCGTGATCGCCGCGGCGGACGAAAACATCGATGCGCTCGTCGCGAGCGCCGGCAGCGCCGGCGCGGCGGCGGGCGACGGTGCGGCGAAGCCGGCCGAGCAGGTCGTGGCAAAGACGCAGGAGAGCGCGGGTGCGTCGTCGGTGCCGCAGACCGCGTCGCAATCGCAGGGCGAAGCATCAGCTCCGCCGCAGCAGAAAGCCGCGGCTGGCGCGGCCCCACCGCAGCCGCAGGCCGGCGCGCAGCAGACCGCTTCGGCAGGAAATGGCGGCCAGGTTCGCTCGTCCCCGCTCGCGCGCCGTCTCGCTTCCGAGCGCGGCCTCGATCTCTCGAGCATGCAGGGGTCAGGTCCCGGTGGCCGCATCGTCAAGCGCGACGTCGAGTCGGCGCAGGCCACGCCGTCGTTCGCCCATCGCCCATCGCCCGTCGCCCATCGCGCCGCCGGCGACTTCGAAGACATCGCGCTCACGCAGATCCGAAAGACCATCGCGAAGCGTCTGTCCGAGTCCATCGGCCCGATCCCGACGTTCTATCTCACCGCGGAATTCGATCTCACGCGCGTCACCGAGATGCGCGCCGCGATGGCCGAGATGGGCGATCAATTCAAGGTGTCGGTGAACGATGTCTTGATGAAGGCGGTGGCGACCGCGCTCGCGCAGCATCCCGAAGTGAACGCGCATTGGCTCGGCGACAAGATTCGCCAGCACAACCGCGTGCATCTCGGCATGGCGGTGGCGACGAACGACGGACTGATCGTGCCCGTGATTTTCGACGCCGATCGGAAGCGCATGAGCGAGATCTCGGCAGAGGCGAAGGAGCTCGCGAAGAAGGCGCGCGAACGGAAGCTCAAGCCCGAGGAGTACACGGGATCGACGTTCTCGATTTCGAATCTCGGCATGTTCGGGATCGATCAGTTCACGGCGATCATCAACCCGCCGGAGGTCGCGATCCTGGCGATCGGATCAGCGACCGACGTCATGGTGCCGACCGACGACGGATTCACGGTCGAGAAGCGCGTGCGTGTGACGATGAGCTGCGATCACCGCGCCGTGGACGGCGCGGTCGGCGCCGTGTTCCTGCAGACGCTCCGGCGGTTGATTGAGAATCCGTTGATGCTTGTTTATTAGGCGTATGGGCGTGTGGGCGTATGGGCGTATGGGCGTATGGGCGTATGGAAAACGGAAGGGCGACGGAGAATTCCGTCGCCCTCGTTGTTTCGCCCATGCGCCCATGCGCCCATACGCCCGCTCTTAGTCCGGCGGCTTGCGCGGATCACGCGTCCACACGACGATCGCAGCGCAAATACCCTTGCCGTTCTTGTCCAGCTCGGGCGGAATTTCCGAGATACCGGAGTAGACCTCGACCGCCTCGATGTCTTCGGCGATGAAGTCGTCCATCGTGCCGCTGTACGGCATGTTGTGGATGAAGAGCTGCGGAATGCAGTTCCTCGCGCCCGCGCCGCGCGTCATGATCACCTGACTCAGTCCGTTTCGCAGCGGCTGAATCCGGACGCCCGCGACCATGCGAATGACGTCGACGCCCGTGCGCGCGCCGTGTTTCAGGATCTCGTCGCGCGTGATGAAGGTGCCGCGTCCCGCGTTCGACCGGCGGCGTTCGAATTGATCGAGCCAGTGCGTTTTGTCGGTCGTGTCGGAGACCGCGACCGTGGGGAGCGCCTGCGCCGTCGCGGTGAGATTGAAGCGCGCGCGTTGAATGCGGCCGGGTTTGAGCACGGCGGTGAACGTCGCTGCCTCGAAGCCGATTCGGCGAACCGCGAAGGTGACCGTTCCGGGCACGAGCCCGTTGATGCGGAAATCGCCGCTGTCGCCGGTGATGGCGTGCACGCGGTCTGATTTGAGCAGCGTGATCTCGGCGCCGGGCAGTCCGACGCCGGTACTGTCGGTGACCTTGCCGATCAGCGTCGTGGGACGAATCGACGCCGCCGAATCTAGGCGCGCCGAGTCGGGCTTTTGCGCGTGCAGCATGGGGGCGGCCAGCAGAAACGCCGCGGCGTACCCGGCACGGACGACTCGTGGAATCGTCATGGCCCTGCCTCGAGGTTGGGTGGGGGTGCACCAAGATACAGGCGGGGACGCGCTGGAGTAGCGCCCCCTTTCCAAACCCCGGTATCTTTGGGCGTCGTCACGTCTTAGTCACACTCGTTCAAATCGCTTTCGGTCACTTGGCACTTTCTATGACTTTTTTGGTCGTTTCTCGACACGGCGCCCTGCTCCGTTCGCCCCTCCGCTCGGAATTCCGCATCCATGGCCTCCTTTGACGTCATTTTCCTCGGCGGCGGCCCCGCCGGATATGTGGGCGCCATTCGGTGCGCTCAACTCGGGCTTTCGACGGCGGTCGTCGAGCGCGAGGGGCTTGGGGGCACCTGCGTTCTGTGGGGATGCATTCCGGCCAAGGCGCTCCTGGAAGCGGCATCGATCGCCAATCGGTTGAAGCATGCCGCAGAATTCGGTGTCACGCCGGGCGACGTCAAGTTGGACTATGGGGTCGCCATGAAGCGTTCGCGCGGCGTCAGCACGCAGAATTCGAAAGGGGTGGAGTTCCTGTTCAAGAAGAACAAGATCACCTACATCAAGGGCACCGGCCGACTCACGGCCAAGAACGGCGTCACCGTCAAAACCGCGGACGGCAAGGAAGAAAAACACGACGCGAAGAAAGCCGTGGTCGTGTCGACCGGTTCCCGCGTGCGCGGGCTGCCGCAGGCGGGACTCGAGTTGAACAAGACAACGATCATCTCGTCCGACGAAGCGCTGATCCTCGAGAAGGCACCAACGTCGATCATCATCGTTGGCGCGGGCGCCGTCGGTTGCGAGTTCGCCGACGTGTTCAACGCGTTCGGTTCGCAGGTCACGTTGATCGACGTGATGCCGAACATCCTGCCGCTCGAGGATCTGGATGCTTCGAAGGAAGTGGAGCGCGCGTTCAAGAAGCGCGGCATCGCCACGCTGACGAGCGCCAAGATCTCGAACGTGAAGGCCGCGAAGGACGGCGTCTCGATGACGGTCGAAGCCGGCGGCGAGAAAAAGGAGTACAAGGCGGACATCGTGCTGGTCGCCGCGGGACGTGCGCCGAACACCGAGGACCTGGGCCTCAAGGAAGCGGGGGTGCAACTCACCGACCGCGGCTTCATCAAGATCAACGAACGCATGGAGACGATGGCAAAGGGCATCTATGCGATCGGCGACGTCGCGGGACCGCCGATGCTTGCCCACAAGGGCGAACGCGAGGGCATTGTGCTCGCGGAGCTGCTCGCCGGCAAGCATACGCACGGCATGGATTACAACAACATCCCCAACGCGACCTATTGCCATCCCGAAGTGGCGTCGATCGGCATGACCGAGCAGCAGTGCAAGGACAAGAAGCTCGATTATAAAGTTGGAAAGTTCCCCTTCTCCGCTAACGGCAGAGCGCGCACGTCGGGCGAGACGGAAGGCTTCGTGAAGATCATTCGCGACGCGAAGTACGGCGAGATTCTCGGCGCGCACATCGTGGGCGCGCACGCCACCGAGCTGATTCACGAATTGGTCGTGGCGCGCACGAATGAGTTCACCGTCGAGGAAGTCGATCTCGCCATCCACGCGCACCCGACGCTCTCGGAAGCGATCGCCGAAGCGGCGCTCGATTCGCTGGGCAAGATGATTCATGCCTAGCGGTGGGCGATGCGCGGTGGGCGGTGGACGGCGGGCGGTGCGTAAACTGCGATGAATGAGCTTTGGATCGAACGTCTAGGGATGATGCCGTACGCCCGCGCCCTCGAGTATCAGCGCGAGGTGGCGCGGGCGCGCATCTCGGGAGCGATTCCCGAGGACGTCCTGCTGCTCGTCGAGCACCCTCCCGTCGTGACCCTCGGCCGCTCGGCGAAGGACCAGCATCTGCTCGCGAGTCCGGCGTTGCTCGCGAGACGCGGTATCGAGCTGTTCGAGGTCGAACGCGGCGGCGACGTCACATTTCATGGGCCGGGACAGCTCGTGGGTTACCCGATCATCGATCTCAAACGCCACAAGAAGGACCTGCATTGGTATTTGCGGCAAGTCGAAGAGGCGCTGATCGTCGCGCTCGCGGAGCTCGGCATCGAGGCGGGGAGAAACGCGGGGCTTACGGGCGTGTGGACTGGGGGTGCGGCGCGAAAGATCGCATCGATCGGCGTGCACGCGCGTGATTGGGTCACGTGGCATGGGTTCGCGCTCAACGTCGCGACCGATCTGAGCTATTTCGGTCTCATGGTTCCGTGCGGTATTGAGGCGGTGACAATGACGTCCGTGGCCGCTGAGCTCGCACCGTGCGCGGTGGAGATGCCCGACGTCGAGGCGGCGGTCATTCGCGCCTTCGGAAGGGTATTCCAGTTGACGCCACACGCCGTTGCGTTGCGTGACAAGGCAGAGAGCTTCGACGTGGTATCCAAGCCGGCCTAGCGGGCATATAGGTCGAAACTTGCTAACTTTCTCCGATCCGAGGCGGCCTCCGGCCGCCTCTTTCCCGCGCGAGTCAAAGACCAGTCAATTGGAGATAGGAATGGACCACGTTTCTGTCAGACGAAGGGGATGGATGTTCGCGGCGCTGTCGGCCGTATCGGTGCTCGCTGCGTGTGAGGACAAGCGGGTGAAGGCCGTGGATACGGGCATCAGCCGCGATTCCGCGGTGTCGATCCTGGCGCACGACATGAAGCCCGATGCCCCGCCGGATTCATTGCCGAACGTATACTCGCGCGCGCAGTACCTGATCAGCGGTAAGACGTACGAGGTGTTGTACTTCGACCCGAGCAACAAGAAGGCACCGCCGGTGAATGCGGTTCGTGGCAAAACGGATACGATTCCGCTGCGGAAGCTGACGCCGATCGTGCTCTTGAACAACAAGGTGGTCGGCAAGGGCTGGGACTACTGGGATAGCCTGGCGACGGCGAACAAGATCGCATTGCCGCCGAAGTAATGTGGTCTTGATGTCGTAGGACGTTGGAACGAACGAGGCGTGGAGCAAATGCTCCGCGCCTTTTTTGTGTTCTCGTATTTCGTGCGGGCGCAAAAAAACTGGGCCCCGCCTTTCGGCGGAGCCCAGTTCACTACGTGCTGCTATTTCGTGCTGTACTTCCGACCGTCGATTACGGGTTGGCGATACCGATCGTGTGGATCGGGGTCGCGACCGCGTCACCGTTCGAATTGATACCGATGACGATGTAATCGATGCCCGCGGCGTTGACGGTCAAGCTGCGGCCGGTCGGCGCTTCAGGCGACGCCGGGGTAACTGCCGGCGGATCGAAGGTGAACGTGTACTGGATCGTACGTGCGCCGCCGCCTTCAATCGGATTGCCGGCAACGGCGTTGCCCGCGAAGACGAATGCGTCGGTGGTACCCTGAGCGCGGTACCAGACCTGAACGACCGAGAACGGATTGACGAACGTGCCGGTCGCACCGCTGGCCGTAGCCGTGATGGTCGTGGCCGTCGCGGCGCTCGGAGCAGCGCCACCCGTGCAGCCAGCCTTCGGGCAGTTGCTGATCGTCGACGGGCTGATCGTGGCGTCAAAGCCGCCCGTGAACGTGCGGGTCACGGTGCTGCTCGAGAACACCGTGTTGGTACCGGTGATCTGGGTCGGAATTGCACCCTGCGCCGTGCTGAGCGGCTCGGTCACACCGGTGCTCCAGTTGTTCGCCGCGTCAGACGCGAAGAACGAGATGGAGGCGGCGTTCGGCGAAGCCGTTGCGGACGGCGGCGTGTTGCCACCGGCAGAGACGAACAGCGTCTTGATGAAGTTCGAGACCGACGGATTCGTCGCCGTCAGCAAGCGCGTCAGGACGTTGTCGAAGGGCTTGCCCATCGAGCTATCCGGCGTGTACTGCAGCGTGATACCACCCGTCGGGCCAGAGGCCGGAACGTTGTTGCTACCACCCGCCGAGTAGTTCACGCGAGCGATCGCCGAGGTGATGTCGCCAGCAGCGTTGACGCTCGTGCCGCTCGTGCCGCTCGCCGGCAGCGAGTCGGTGACGCCGACCGGGAAGGCAACCGTCGCGTTACCGGCGATCGTGCCCGGCATGTCGACGTTCTGAATGACCGGAGCCTGGCCGTCGACGTAGATCGAGGCGCGGAAGATCGTGCCCACGTTGCCCGCCTGGTCGGTCGGGGCGACGATGGTGCGGATCAAGCCGATCGCGTTACCCGACGGAATCTCGACGCCGGTTGGCGACGGAAGCGGCGTGAAGGGAACCGCGGTGCAAGCACCAACCTGCGTGCCGTTCGCGGCGAATACCGGGACGTTGAACTGGCCGAACGTCGACGTGCCAGCGCCACCGGCGTTGAAGCGGCCGATCAAGCACGGCGAGCCGTCCGTGGGGATATAACCCAGAACCAGCGTTTCACCCGGGCGAGCCGCGTTCGCGTTGTTCGAGTACACCTTGTTCTCGAAGTTCGAGAGCGTGGAGGACGACGTGCTCGCGCCCGTCTGACGGCTCTGCGCGACCAGGATGCTGTTGCCGCCGGCAAACGTGCCGAGGCCCGAACCAGCGTCCGAGATCGTGAAGAAGAAGCCACCGGGGGTGGCCGCCGTCTTGAACGTCGACGAATCAGCCGTACCCGACGTGAACACGCTGCTCGGGATCGACGTATCGACGCCGAACGACGTGGTGGCCGACGTATCGGTGTTGCCGAGCACGTCCGCCGTGAGCATGCGGAAGATCTCGCCCGTGCCGGTGTTCGTATCGTTGATACCGGTCGGGCTCGTGACGTTCTTCCACGACGTGCTGGTCTTGCTCGTGCCGGCCGGGGCCGCCTGGAAGGTAACAGTCACCTTGTCGACGCCGCCGTTATCAAAGTTGCAGGTCACCGGGTTGGTCGTGCCGTTGTTACCTGCGCAGGCCGGACCGTTCGCGAGCAGCGTACCAGCGTTCGGGCCGATGAAGCCCGCGGCCGAATCCGCGACGAAGCGGAAGCTGCCGTTGACGAAGCCGGTGCTACCGGTGTTCTGCAGCGTGTTGTTCTTGACGGCGAGAGAGCCAGCCAACGGCTTCTGCGTGTCGAGACGGAACGGGCTCGTGGCGCTGAACAGGTTCTGCGGCGCGCCCGCGCTGACCGAGGTCTGCGAGCAGAGCACGGTGCAGGGGTTGGTGCCGCCGACGAACGCGTTCTGGAACGAGTTGCCGTTATTGTCGATCGCCGAGATGACGATCTTGTTCTGCGAGTTCGCGTCGGTGATGCCGTCGATATCGAGCGGATCGCCGCTGTTGGCCGTGCCGCCCGAGTTGTCATCATTGAAGGTCGCCGAGAACGCACCGGCAGTCGCCGTCGTGACGTTCGTGGTCTTTCCTTCATATGTGATGTTCACCGAGGCAACATTACGGCCGGCGGTGAAGAAGACCGGAATCACCTTGATCGTCACGCTGCCACCATGCCACGCGAGACCATTGAGGTCGGTCTGCGTCGCGGTGGACGTCACGGAGCCCGCGAGCACGTCCGCGTTGGCGAGCGTCAGCTGCTGAGCCGACGAAGCCACCGTCGTGCCGGTCGTCGTTATCGCCTTCGCCTTGAGCTGGCACTGGCCGTTGCGGAACCGGGCGCCCGTGGTGCTGTCAAACGCCGCCGTGTTGAAGCTGAGGGTCACCGGCGCCGAAGCCGCTTCCGCGACCGGGGCAACGTTACCGCTCGAAAGCGTCTGCTTCGCGACGATGGTGTCGCTCGACGCCGGGAAGTTGCCCGCGGCGTTGCAGTTCAACAGGAGGTCGACTTCGGAAAGCTTCTGCGCGCCCGGATCAACGTTCAGCGTCACGTCGAGCTGACCCGTCACCGCGGCCAGATTCGCCGGGACCGAGCTGCACACGCCGGTCGAGCAGTTGGTGCTGTTGATCGTCGAGATCGTTACCGTCGCAAGCGCGCCTTGGCCAGGCCCGCCATTGACCGTGATCGCGGCCGCACCCTGCACCGCGTTGTTGGCATTCGACTTCGCGATAACCGTGGCATTACCAGCGGCGACCGCCGTCACCGTGCCGTTCGCGTCAACCGTGGCGACCGCCGTATTCGACGACGACCACGTGACCGTACGAACCGTGACGCCCGCGCCCGCGTCCACCGACGCAGCGAGGGTCACCTTATCACCGACATTCATGGTCACCGCCGGCGGCGAGACCGTGACCTGGTGCACAACGGAATCAACCGCCGGCAACGTGGTCTGAGCGGGCGGAACCGTGACCTTGTCGCCACAGGCAGTGATGCCGGCGATGGTCAGGAGCCCCACCAAAGTAGAACGAACTACGCGTTGCATCTTACCCCCTTGGTAAGTGATGCGAGGTGAAAACAGGTACGACAACCAACAATGGACATCATGCCACGTACGCCTGGACTTCCTGGGCTACGACTGCAGTGAAGCTTGGAAACCGCAGACCGCTCGGGGACCGTGGCCCTCCCCGTAAAAAACTGGCCAGCACAAAACGGCATGGCGAGAATACCGCAAGCAACCCAAGATAGGCCTTGGGCTCAATGGGGTCAAGCAGAGCGCCCCATTTGGGTTTGCGGTCTCGCACGCTGCATTGTCTGTATTGCGTCGCTGAATCGAATACGGCCGGCGTCGGCCTTCGTGCTCCCTTTCCTACACCCACACCCACCGTGGACGGCGACGCTCACCAGCGGTCGTACAACCTAGCACCGACCCGCCATCCACTCCAGTGCGCGGCGTCACGCCAAAACCGTGCGCGTTTCCCCGCCACCCATCGACTCTCCCGCCGCGTCAGCTTCACCAGCTCGTATCTGATTCAAGACGCAGCGGTCCGAGCAACGCCGATAAGACGCAGCACCCCGACACGCGTAACAACGCGCTTTAGGGTCCTTCTATAACTAGCTTCCAACGAACGACTTAGTCAGCAATTTCAGGGGGGACGATCGTCCCATCCGGCCGCGCACGCCTCATTTCGCACCACAATGGGCCGCTTCCAGTCCCCCCTCCCCGAACGCGCCCCGAACCTATATTGTCGCGCATGGCGGACGTCTCCCTCCCACCCGACTCCATCAACCCCATCCCGCGCCTCTACCCAGCGCGAGAACGCCTCGTCGACGGCCCAACCCGCGACCTCGCCCGAGAGCTCAACGCCGAACAAGGCGCCGCCGCCACCCACACCGAGGGACCGCTCCTCATCATCGCCGGCGCCGGCACCGGCAAGACACGAACACTCGTCTACCGCGTCGCGCACCTCATCGACCTGGGCGTCGCTCCCGAGCGCATTCTCCTGCTCACGTTCACGCGCCGCGCCGCCCACGAGATGCTGAGCCGCGCCGAACGCCTCGTCGGCTCCGCCTCCACCCGCGTCCAGGGCGGAACATTCCACGCGACCGGTCACCGCCTCCTCCGCCAGTTCGGCCCCGAAGCGGGCCTGCCGCGCGACTTCTCCATCATGGACCAGGGCGACGCCGAAGATCTCATGCAGCTCGCCCGCGCCAACCTGGGCTACGGCAAACACGAGAAGCGCTTCCCCAAAAAGGAGTCATTACACTATATATATTCACGACATCTGAACACCGAACTGCCGGTCGAGACCATCCTCGAACAGGAATTTCCCCAATTCCTGGACTTCGGCCGCGACATCGTCCGCATCTTCGCCGAGTACACGAGCCGCAAGTCGGAACGGAACCTGGTCGACTACGACGACCTCCTCCTCTTCTGGGCCCTCATGCTCGAGCAGTCCGAGTCGCTCGCCCAGCGCATCGCCGGCCTCCACGACCACATCCTGGTCGACGAGTATCAGGACACGAACCTCCTCCAGGCACGCATTCTCCGCGGCATGTGCCGCGGACACGCCAACATCACGGTCGTCGGGGACGACGCGCAGAGCATATACTCGTTCCGCGGCGCCAGCTTCCGGAACATCCTGGATTTTCCCAGGCATTTCCCCGACACGACGATCGTCGCGCTCGAGCAGAACTATCGCTCCACGCAGCCGATCCTCGACGTCACCAACACGCTCATCTCGCGCGCACTCGAGCGATTCACCAAGAATCTCTGGACCATGCGCTCGGGCGGCGAGGCGCCCTGGCTCGTCACCACCCGCGACGAGCAGGGACAAACCCGCTTCGTCGTCGATCGCATTCTCGAGCTACACGAGGAAGGCACGCCGCTGCGCGAAATCGCCGTGCTCGTGCGCGCCGGCTACATGTCGGCCGATCTCGAGATCGAGCTCGCCAACCGCAAGATCCCCTTCGAGAAGTGGGGCGGCATCAAGTTCCTCGAGGCCGCGCACGTCAAAGACGTGCTCGCGTTCCTCCGCGTGCTCGAGAACCCGCGCGACGAAGTGAGCTGGTATCGCATTCTCATGCTCATGCCGGGCATCGGCGACAAGACGGCGCGCGACATGATGGAATCCATGGCGGCGCGGGCCTGGGATCCGGACGCGTTCACGCACTTCGTGCCGCCGGCGCGCGCGCGCGACGCGCACCGCGGTCTGTCCGACCTGCTTCGCCGGCTGCGCGCGATTCGTCGGGCCGAAGACGACGAGAGCGACGCGGGCGGCGTCGGCCCCGAGATCGACGAGATTCGCGCCCTCTACGACAAGGTGCTCGCCGAGCGCTACGATCGGGCGGAGCCGCGGCTGGCGGACCTCGACCAGCTGCGGGTGATCGCGGCGGGCTATCCCAATCGTTCGACCTTCCTCGCCGCGATCGCGCTCGAGCCGCCGTCCAACACGCAAGACCTCGGGAGCGGCGCCGACAGCGACGAGGACGCGCTCGTCATCAGCACGGTGCACAGCGCCAAGGGAAAGGAATGGGACGCGGTCTTCGTCCTCTGGGCCGTCGACGGCTGGTTTCCCTCCTCCCGCTCACTCGGCGACGAAGATCAGCTCGAGGAAGAACGCCGCCTGATGTATGTCGCCATGACGCGCGCGCGCAATCATCTCGCGGTGACGTACCCGCTCAACGTGTACGCCACGCGGCGCGGCCAGGACTACTCGATGGATCAGCTGTCGCGTTTTCTCGATCGCGGCGTGCGCGAGAAGATGCAGCGGGTCGTTCCGCAGGAGCCGGCGTCCACAACCCCGGCCGCGGCGGAGCTACCGCCGCAGCAGGAGCCGGCGATCGATCTCCGCGCGCTGCTGAAGGGGCGGTTCTCGTCGTGAGCGGGACGTTGAACGGCCCGCGCACCACGTCATTGCGATCCCGGCATCCCGGTCTGTAACGGCCGCAACTCGCACTCGACGTCCATACCCGGCGCGTGAATGCGGTGCAACTCGACAAACTCTCGCGCCAGCTCGATCGCTTCTTCGTCGGAGTCGCACTCGGCGAGGGTGTAGCCGCCGATGATCTCCTTCGATTCGGTGAACGGTCCGTCGATCACGTTGATCTTACCGTTCCGCAGCTGGAATTTCTTGCCGCGCCTCGTCGACATGAGGCCCGCGGCCTCGACGAACTTGCCACTTTTCATATGCGGGACGACGAACTCCCCCATCGCCTTCATGAGCTCGGGCGTCGGCGTCTTGCCGTAGTAATCCTCGGTGTGCTTGATGAACATCATGTAGCGCATGGCGAGAGCTCCGTGGTGTCGTGGAAATTCTGTGCTTGCACTAAGGCGACGAACGGGCCGCTGTGTTTTCGACAACGCCGCTGCGCAGCGCGCCGAACGGATCGTTCGGGCGCGACTTCGCCAGCTCGATGACGCGCAGCACCGTGCGGCGCAAATCACCGTGCTCGCGCGCCCACAGCGCGTCGAACAGATCGAGATCCGTATCGTAGATGCGATGCGCCAAGAGCGCCGCGTTGTCCAGCCGCACGCGTTCGAGCGCGCGGGGGCTGATCGTGCGAAACTGGGGGCCGAGCGAGTCGACCAGCTCGCGGCGGGCGGCCGTGTAGAGAGAATCGCGCGCGGTCAATCGCGCGAGCGAGTCGTTCGGGTGCACCTTGAAGGCCGAATCGACGCGATGGTAGAGCAGCGCCCAGAAGCGCGCGAGCAGCTTTTCGTCGGACCAGCGGGCGTCCGCTTCGTCGGCCGCCGCCGCGGCCCCGCGCGTACGAAAGAACCAGGCCGATCCGCGCGCGCCGACGAAATTTGCAAAAGACTCATTAAAAATTGCTGAACCGGGCGCGTAGTACGTGTTGTGCGTCAGCTCGTGCACCACGGTGTTCGCCAGCTCAAGGCTGTCGGCGTGCAACGACGTCGACAGGAGCGGATCGTTGAACCAGCCCAGCGTGCTGAACGCCGGCGACGGGCGCAGATAGACGTCGAATCCCCGTGCGTCGAGCTGCTTCGCGCCGTCCTTCGCGGCGTTGAAATCGAAGTAGCCCTTGTAGGGCACCCGGCCCACGATCGGGAACCACCACGTGTAGGGCTCGAGGCGGTCGCGATATGCCCCCGACAGCACGAGAACCAGCGTGTCGTGCTCGAGCGCGGAGTAGGTCGTGAAGCTTTGCTTCGCCTGAAGGCCGATCGAATCGGCGGCGAAAGCGCGCGCCGCAAGCACCAGCCGCAACTTCGCGGCGACGGCCGGCGGCGTTCGCGAATCGGCGATGATCCGGGAGATGGGCCGGCGGTGCGCGAGGATGTGTCCCTCCTCCCACGCGGCGCGAACGAGATAGCGCCCGGTGGGCGCCAGCGCGAGGTACGCCACGGCGAGCACGACGACCCCCAGGACCACGCGGCGGATCCACCGCCACGGAACGCGCCGAACGCCGCTAATGCGTTGAATTCGCGACACTTATGAGTAGTCTCATTCCTGCGTTTTGCATTGACCTCGGGGGTTCGGACGCTATCTTCAGCAATTGTTCCTCGCTTCGGCGCTTCGCTGGCGCTGCGCTGACGCTGCGCTGGCGCTTCGCACCTCCGCTCGGAATTCCGCATCTAGAATTTGGGATGTCCTTCGTTCATCTGCACTGCCACTCGGAATACTCGCTCCTCGACGGCGCGAACCGGATCGACGACCTGATCCGCCGCGCGCAGGAGCTGGAGCAGCCCGCCCTGGCGATCACCGATCACGGTAATCTCCACGCGGCCTGGGAGTTCCAGGAAAAGGCGAAGAAAGCGAAGGTCAAGCCGATCATCGGCATGGAAGCGTACGTCGCTCCCGGCGATCGCCGCACCCGCGCGCGTCCGACGCCCGGCGCCAAGCCGTACTACCACCTGGTCCTGCTCGCCCGCGATATCGTGGGCTACAAGAATCTCGTCAAGCTGTCGTCGCTCGCCTACACCGAAGGTTTCTACTCCAAGCCGCGCGTCGACCGCGAGCTGCTGGCCCGATACAGCGAAGGCATCATCGTCTCGTCGGCATGTCTGGCCGGCGAGATCGCGCAGCATCTCATGGACGAGAACGTGGATGCGGCGCGCGAAGCCGCATCGTGGTACGCGAACGTCTTCAAGGACCGGTATTACCTCGAGGTCCAGGCGCACGAGTCGGACGGTCAGTCGAAGCTCAATCAGCGCGTGTTCAAGCTCGCTGAGGATTTGAACCTGCCCGTGATCGCGACGAACGACGCGCATTTTCTGCGCGCCGAAGATCACGACTCGCACGACGTGCTGCTGTGCATCGGATTGGGGAAGGATCGCAGCGACGCCGACCGGATGCGCTACGACCGCGGCCTCTACTTCAAGAGCGCGCCGGAGATCGCGGGCCACTTCAAGGGGCGGCCGGACGTTCTCGAGAACACGCTCAAGATCGCCGACGAGATCAACGTCGAATTCGGCAAAAAGTACAACGTGCCGGCATTCCCGCTCCCGGCGGGTGTGGCGACGGAAAACGATTTGTTGATGGCGCTGGCCGTCTCTGGCGCGAAAGAGCGGTACGGTGATCCGCTGCCGGCGCACGTCCAGGAGCGGCTCGACTACGAGCTCGGCGTCATCACGAAGACGGGCTATGCGGGGTATTTCCTCATCGTCGCCGACTTCATCAAGGCGGCGCGCGATCGCGGCATTCCGGTGGGGCCGGGCCGCGGCTCGGCGGCGGGGTCGTTAGTAGCTTACTCATTAAAAATCACGAACGTCTGTCCGCTCGAGTACGATCTGCTCTTCGAGCGCTTTCTGAATCCGGAGCGCGTGTCGATGCCCGACGTCGACGTCGACTTCTGCTTCGAGCGGCGCGGCGAGGTCATCGAGTACGTGCGGCAGAAGTACGGCAAGGAGTCCGTCTGCCAGATCGTGACGTTCGGGACGATGAAATCGCGCGCCGCGATCAAGGACGTGGGCCGCACGCTCGGCTTCACGCCCGCCGAGACGGATGCGCTGGCGAAGCTCATCCCCAACGCGCCGAACTTCTCGCTCACGGTGGCCGAAGCGATCGAGCAGATCGCCGACGTCGCCAGGTTGTACAAGACCGACGACCGCTATCGCCAGCTGCTCGATTACGCCAAGTCGCTGGAAGGATTGTCGCGGCACACCGGCGTGCACGCGGCCGGCGTCGTCATCGCGCCGGGACCGGTCGACGACTACGTGCCCGTGTGCACGCAGTCGTCCAAGGGCGCGGGCTCGGGCGATGATGATTCTGTGATCGTGAGCCAGTACGACATGAACTGCCTGGAGCACGCAGGCATGTTGAAGATGGACTTCCTGGGGCTCACGACGCTCACCGTGATTCACGATGCGCTCGTGTCCGTCGAGCAGCGCACCGGCAAGTCGATCGACATCGACGCGATCCCGTTCGACGACGCCGCGGTGTATCAGATGCTTCGCGCCGGCCGCACGACGGGCGTGTTCCAGTTCGAATCGCCGCTTGCGACCGATCTCTTGCGCGGGATGCGCTGCGACCGCTTCGACGATCTCGTCGCCTCGAACGCGTTGATGCGCCCCGGCCCGCTCGATTCCGGCATGCACAAGGTGTATCAGCGCCGAAAGCGCGGCGAAGAGTCGGTGACGTATGCGCTGCCGGAGCTCGAGCCGATTCTCGAAACGACCTACGGCGTCATCACCTATCAGGAGCAGGTGATGCGCATCGCGCAGGTGCTGGCAGGCATTTCGCTCGCCGAAGCCGACGTGCTGCGCAAAGCCGTCGGCAAGAAGGACGCGGATCTCATCAAGCTCGAGCTGGGCAAGTTCGTCGAGAAGTCCGTGGCGCGCGGCTTCGACCGGCGCATCATCGAAGAACTGTCGGGCCAGATCGAGACGTTCGGCCGCTACGGCTTCAACAAGTCGCACGCCGTCGCGTATTCGGTCGTCTCATATCAAACCGCGTGGCTCAAGGCGCACTATCCCGCCGAGTTCATGGCGGCGATCCTGTCGTCGTCGATCGGCGACACGGATTCGGTCGTCAAGTTCATCAACGAAGCGCGCGAAGTCGGCATCGAGGTGCTGGCGCCGGACGTGAACGAGTCGGGCTACAAGTTTACCGTGATTGGCGAGAAGCGCATTCGCTTTGGCCTGGGCGCCATTCGCAACGTCGGCCGTTCGGCGATCGATTCGATTTTGAACGCGCGGAAGGACGGGCCGTTCAAATCGTTCTACGATTTCTGTGATCGCGTTGACCTCCGCGCCTGTAACAAGCGCGTCTTCGAAGCGTTGATCGCCGCGGGCGCACTCGACAACCTGGGCGGGCATCGCGCGCAGTTTTGGGCGGTGCTCGACACGGCACTGCAGGAAGCCTCGCTCAAGCAGCAGGAAGCCGCGGTCGGCCAGTTTTCGTTGCTCGGCGGCGCGGACGAGGCCGGAACAGTCGCCGCGCCTCGCATCTTGCCGAACGTGTCGCCCTGGTCTGATTCCGAGCGACTGACGCGCGAAAAGGAGATTCTCGGCTTCTATATCTCCGGTCACCCGCTGGAGCCGTTTCGTCTCGAATGCGAACTGTTCGCGACGCACACCGTGTCTCAATTGGGGAAGTGGTCAGATCAACCGATCGCGCTCGGCGTAGTAGTAACCGCCATCAAGAAACAGATCAGTAAGCGGTCTGGAGCGGAGTTCGCGCGGTTGACAGTCGAGGATTTTTCGGGATCTTCTGAAGTATTGGTCTTTCCCGAAGCGTGGACGATGCTGGGCGACCGGGTGAAGACCGACGTTCCTGTCTTGCTGAAGGGCAGTTATTCGCGGCGCGATCAGGACGTGGAAAACCCCACGTTCATCGTCGAATCACTGACGCCGTTCGTCGAACTGCGGTTGACGGGGCAGGTGGCGGTGGCGATCGATCTCCAGTCGGGGAGCACGCTGACGCCGGAGGTCATGCAGGACGTGCGCGCGGTGGTCGAGACGCATTCGCTGGCGTCGCCGTCGTCGCCGCCGCTGGAAGTTCAATGGACCGATGGAAGCGGGACACGCGCCCGGTTGCGGTCGCGTTCGTTACGAATCGCGGCTTCGCAGGCCGCGTTGAGCGATCTGCGCGCGTTGCTGGGCGTGGATCGCGTTCGCCTCGTTCGCGGGAGCTGATGTGGGGACTTCAGTCACGCTGGAGTTCGAGAAACCGATCGCGGAATTAGAGCGGCAGATCGACGAGCTGAAACGGCTCGCCGGCGATCAGCAGCTCGACGTCGACAACGAGATCGCGCCGCTGCAGCAGAAGCTGGCCGATCTTCGGGTCGAGATCTACAAGAACCTCACGCCGTGGCAGCGCGTGCAGGTCGCGCGCAGCACCAAGCGGCCGTTCACGCTGGACTACATCCAGCTCGCGTTCACGGACTTCATCGAGCTGCACGGCGACCGTGCGTTCCGTGAAGACGCGGCGATCGTCGGCGGTTGGGCGCGTCTGGAAGGCGAGACGGTGATGGTCATCGGCCAGCAGCGCGGCCGCGACACGAAGGAAATTCTCAAGCGCAACTTCGGCATGCCGCACCCCGAGGGCTATCGGAAAGCGCTGCGGCTGATGAAGCTCGCCGAGAAATTCCACGTACCGGTCATCACGTTCATCGACACGATGGGCGCCTGGGCAGGTCTCGGCGCCGAGGAGCGGGGGCAGTCGGAAGCGATCGCGCGCAATCTGTTCGAGATGAGCCGCCTCGAGGTGCCGATCATCGCCACCGTGATCGGCGAAGGTGGATCGGGCGGCGCGCTGGCGCTGGGCGTGTCGGACCGTACCAACATGCTCGAGAACGCGGTGTATTCCGTGATCACCGTGGAAGGCTGCGCGTCCATTCTGTGGAAGGACGGCAAAAGCCAGGAGTTGCGCGAGAAAGCGGCGTCGGCGCTGCGCATCACCGCGCAGGATCTCCAGGAGCTGCGGGTGGTCGACGAGATCATCCCCGAGCCGCCCGGCGGCGCCCATGCCAATCACGAGGCGACCGCGCAGGCGGTGCACGACACACTCGTGAAACAGCTCGAGGACTTGCGGCGCTACAAACCCGACAAGCTGGTGCGGCGACGCCGGGATAAATTTCTGAAAATGGGACAGTATCTGGAGTAGGTCCGAGGTCGAACGTCTTGGGTCCTCGGTGTGATCGTTCATTCTCCTCAGACCTCAGACCGTAGACCTCGCACCTCGTATGCCCCATCTCATCGAAGTCGCGTTCAAGGGCAACCGAAAGGATTTTTATCTCTGGGATCCTGACGAGCCGCCGCCGCTCAAGGCCGCGGTGATCGTCGACGCCGATCGCGGAGAGGATCTCGGATTCGTCCACGCACTCGGCGACCTGGCCGAGAAGCGGAACGCCGGCACGCCGCACGGTTACGGATCCGCCGGCACGTCCAAGAAGGCGCGGCGCCTGGCGAGCGGCGACGACGTCAAGCGCGCGAACGAGCTTCGCACCGAAGATGAAGATGCGCGCCGCCGCGCCATGGAGCGTGTGCGCGCGAACGCCTTGATGATGAAGCTGTCCGACGCGGAGTGGCAGTGGGACCGCAAGAAGCTCACGCTGTATTTCACGGCCGAGAAGCGCGTGGATTTCCGCGCGCTGGTGCGCGAGCTCGCGTCGATGTTTCGGACGCGCATCGAGCTGAAGCAGATCGGCGTGCGCGACGAAGCGAAACGTCTCGACGGCATCGGCCGATGCGGACGGCAGTACTGCTCGGCGTCGTGGCTGCCGGAGCTGCGGCCGGTGAATCTCGGCGTCGCGAAGGACCAGCGGTTGTCGCTCAATCCGTCGCAGATTTCCGGCGCGTGCGGGCGGCTCATGTGCTGCCTCAGGTACGAGCACGAATTCTACGTGCAGAGCCGCAAGCGGTTCCCGAAGGAAGGGCGTGTCGTGAAGACGAAGCGCGGCGACGAAAAGGTCATCGCGAACGACATTTTCCGCGAGCGTATCACGCTGCGCGGCGAAGACGGCGAGGTGCGCTTGCTCACGCTCGCCGAGCTGCACGAGGAAGCGAACGACGCCGGCGCGCCGCTGCCTGTCGCGCCGGTGACGGCGTTTGCGCCGGTGGCGACATCGGACTCCGAGTCGGACGACATGCCGATCGAGGACGTGCCGGAATCAGAGATGTCAGACGTGGCGGTGGACGAGGAGACCGTCGAGTCCCAGGCCGAGGCCGAAGGAGTCGAGGGCGAGGGCGGCGAGGCCGGGGGCGAATCGCGCGAACGGCGTCCGCATCGCCGGCGCGGACGTCGCGGCGGACGACGCAATCGGTCGGGAAATCGTGGGGCGCGCGGCGATGATGGCGCGGCGTCACCTGATGCCGAGAGCGGAGAGAGCAGAGATAACGGAAATAACGGGAATAACGGCGGAGCAAGCTGAGTGGCGAAGTACTTTCTGACGACCGCGATCGACTACGCCAACGGCGATCCGCACATTGGCCACGCATACGAGAAGATCGGCGCGGATGCCATTGCGCGATACCGACGCATGCGTGGCGACGACGTGCACTTTCTGTCCGGGCTCGACGAGCACGGGCAGAAAGTCGCGCAGGCGGCCGCCGAGCGTGGCGTGTCGCCCCAGAACTTCGTCGACGAGATCGCGGAACGGTTCACGACCATGTGGCAGCGACTGTCGATCTCGTACGACCAGTTCGTTCGAACGACGGCCGCACCGCACAAGCGCGGCGTGCGCGCGTTGATCGAACGCATCCACGAGCGCCATCCCGACGATTTTTATGAGAAGTCGTATGAAGGGTGGTATTGCGTCGGCTGCGAGCTGTTCAAGCGCGACGACGAGATCGTCGACGGCAAGTGCGTGCTGCACCCGACGCGCGATCTACAGTGGACCACCGAACGCAACTGGTTTTTTCGACTCACGCGCTATGAGAGTTTCATAAAGGACTTGCTGGCCACGCGCCCGCGCTTCCTGGAGCCCACGACGCGCCGGAACGAAATCCTCGCCCTGCTCGACCAGGGACTCGAGGACATTTCCATCACGCGATCGCGTCTCTCGTGGGCGATTCCCTTCCCGATCAAGCTCCCGAACGGCGAGGAGCAGGGCACGTGGGTGTGGTTCGATGCGCTGCCGAACTACCTGACGGCGACCGGCTTTCCCGACGATGGCTACGAACGGCTGTGGCCCGCTGACCTGCACGTCATCGGCAAGGACATCACCCGGCTGCACTGTGTGATCTGGCCGGCGATGCTGCACGCGGCGGGCGTGTCTCTGCCCGATCGCGTGTGGGCGCATGGCTTCGTCAACTTGTCGGGCGAACGCTTCAGCAAGTCGGCGGGCGTGCGGCTCGATCTGAACGAGGCGGTGGATTTTCGCGGGGCCGACGCGCTGCGCTACTTCCTGCTGCGTGAAGTGCCCTTCGACGGCGACGGCGACTTCTCGTGGGAGCGCTTCGAAGAGCGGTACAATTCCGATCTCGCGAACACACTCGGCAACCTCGCGAGCCGCGCGCTGTCGATGGTCGAGAAATATTGCGACGGCGTGGTGCCGCGTGGCGACGCGGTGTCGCTCGACCGCGCGGACGCGGACGATCTCGCGGAATACCACGCGTCGATCGAGGGCTCACGCGGCTTTCTGCTCAACGAGGCGCTGCGCCGTGTGATGCTGTGCGTCGCGCGCGGCAACGAATTCGTACAGTCGAGCGCGCCGTGGGCGCTCGCGAAAAGGCCCGACGGACGCGCGGAGTTGGAGACGGTGCTCGCGGGTGTGGTGCGCCAGCTTGCGCGGCACGCGATCTATCTTGCGCCGTTCATCCCGAACAAGGCGCAGGAGTTGTGGACGCAGCTCGGCGGCCCGGGACAGGTGAGCGAGCAACGCTTCGATGCGGCGAAGTCACTCGACGTGACGGGCTGGCGAGTGACGAAAGGGGCGTCGCTGTTTCCGAAGCCGGAGCAGAACAAAAGCTTGTCATCCTGAGGAGCGTAGCGACGAAGGACCCCTTTCATTACGGAGAGCTCCTCCGTCGGGACGGGGGTCCCTCGACTCGCTCCGCTCGCTCGGGATGACTACGGCTTCTTCGCCGCAGGAGGCGGCGCTGGCGCCGTCGGCGTTCCGAAATCCACCGTCGGCGGCCCTTGCTGCGCGTTGGCCGACGCCGTGAAGTACTTGCGCGCCTTGGCCCCTGTGAACTTCGCCGTGATCACCGCGGGGAATTGACGAATGTACGCGTTGTAATCGTTCACCGCGGTGTTGTAGTCCGTGCGCGCGACGGCGATGCGATTCTCCGTGCCCGTCAGCTCGTCCTGCAGGCGAATGAAACTCTGATCGGCCTTGAGTTGCGGATACGCCTCGACGCTCACCATGAGCCGGCCAAGCGCGGACGTCATCTGCGCGTTGGCGTTCGCCATCTGCTCGGGGTCGTGCGACTGAATGGAGTTCACGAGTCCGGAGCGCGCCTGCGCCACCTGAATGAAGACTTGCTCCTCGTGCTGGGCGTAGCCCTTCACGGTGTTCACGAGATTGGGAATCAGATCAGCGCGGCGTTGCAGCTGAACTTCGATCTGACCCTGCGCTTTTGATGCCGTCTCGTCGAGCGTCTGAATGCGGTTGTAGCCGCACGCGCCCAACGGAAGCAACAGCAACAGTGAGAGCCAGCGTTTCATGGTATGACTCCTCGAAAGGATCGGGTGATGGACACTACGGAACGCCGCCGAGGATTGTGTCACGCCGGCCGCGCCTGATAGCGGTCGAGATACGCCACGAGCTGCTCCATGCCGTGCAAGTAGCCGGTGAGCACCACACTCGCGTCCGCGGGCTTGAGCGCCGCTTCGCCACGCGCGTGACGCACCACGCGGGCGAACGGCTCCGCGTCGAACGACGCGCGTGCCGCGACGTCGTTCACGAGCGCGACGTTGTCCGTGGGAACCGAGCTCCCATGCAACCGAAGAAATGAGCGAAACACGATCAGAATCGCGCTCACGCTGGCGGACAACAGTTCGAGTTCGCGCTTTCCGTCATTCCCCGAAGCCAGTACGCCTTGTCGCAGCTTGAGCAGCTTGCCCATCGCTTCCTGCTCCAGCTGCAAGCGGAGATCGGAAAGCTCGACGTGAATTCCGTCGAAGGGAGATTCGCCGTGCAGCACCTTGTGATGCTCGAGAATGTCCGCGTACTCCATCGGAAAGATGTCCGATGATCCGCGCCATTCGCTCATCGTCATCGTGAGGGGTGCCGGGTTCCCCGCTTCTGTCCACGCGCGCGACGCGGCCGACGCGGCGGTGAGGCGCGACACATCGAGCACGTCGACGATCACGAGCACGTTGTAGTCGGAGTTCTTGTCGGTTTGGTTGCCTCGCGCCGCGGAGCCATAGAGCACCATCGAGCGAAGCGCCGTGCCGTACGCCGCGCGAAGCTGCGAGACGAGTTCGTCCAATCTCATGCGCGCCATGGGGCCTCTATCGTTCTCTCATCATCGCCAGGACTCACCACGATCTGCTCGATCCGCCGCCGCTGAAACCGCCGCCGCCGCCGAAACCACCGAACCCGCCACCACCGCCAAATCCACCGCCGCCGCCGAATCCTCCTCCGCCCCAACCACCGCCGCCCCCGCCGAACGGAAAGAAAATCGGGATACATCCACCACAACCGCGACGCCCGCGCCGGCCGCCGTTCAACAACGAAAGAATCACGAACAAGAGAATCATCCACACGAACGGCGGAATGCCGCCGCCGCGCATCGCGCGGCCGCCGCTCACCGGCGGCAGAGGCTCCGCACTCGGCGCCTGCAGCGTGGTATCGAGCGCGAAGTGGAATTCGCCGGCGAATCGCTGTGCGACGCGCAGCGTCATCAACTCGATGCCGCTGCCGTAGTCGCCTTGCGCGAAGAACGGGATGGCTTCGTCCTGAATCTGGCCGGACGTCGCATCGGTCAGGAAACCTTCGGCGCCGTTGCCGACTTCGATGCGAGAGTGCCCTTGGCCGTCGCTGCTCGTTTGCTTCGGCACGACGAGGATCAACACACCCGTGTTCCGCGCCGGATCGCCGGGCTGACCCTTGCGGCCGATCTTCCATTGGCGCGCGGTGTTCAGCGCGACGTCTTCGATGGGCCGGCCGCCCAGATCGGGCAGCGTCAGCACGACGATCTCGCCGCCCGACTTGGCGCGCACGTCGTCGATGATGCGCGTGATCGCCGCCACCTTGTCGGCGGTGATGACCTTCGCGAAGTCGTTGACGTAGCCGACGGGCGCCGCGGGGACTTGCGGAGCCTGGGCCGCCAGCGACAGAACGCCGAGGAAGAGGAGCGCGAGCGCGCGACGTATCACGAGGTGAAGGCTACGCGCACCGGCCCACCAACGGTAGTCAGCGATGACCCAGGCGCACGTCGGGGCGATCGATCAACGCGTTGATCAAGCGTGCCGAGAATTCGTGAATGTGCTCGGTGATGAACTCGGACTGGCCCACGAGATACTCGCGGCCAAGCAGCAGCACGATCGCGACGGACAGGCCGAACGCGGTCGGCGTGAGCGACCCGGCGAGTCCGAGCCAGATCGATTTCTCACCCGCGACGACGCCGGCCTGCGAGAGAAACGTGTCATGAATGCCGCGCACGGTACCGAGCACGCCCAGCAGCGCGGCGACGATCGAGAACGTCGGCAGATAGTGAATGCGGCGCGTCAGCTTGGGCAGTACGTGCAGCGCGGCCGCGCTCGCGACGTTTTGCAGATCGGCTTCGTCTCGGCTGCGGCTCCGCAGAATGAGCAGGCCCATGTCGGGAAGCGCCGCCGTCGATGCCGCGCACTGCTTGATCGCTTCGTCGATCTTGCCGGAGCGCACGAGCTGAATGATGCGCTCGATGAAGGGCCGCCCGTTGTTCTTCGAGCGCAGGACGATGACGTACAAGCGTTCGAGGAGCACCGCGAGGCCGGCGATACCAACGAGGAGGATCAGCAGCATGATCGGTCCTCCATGTCCATACCAGCCAAGCGTCGTTCCCATGTCGTCGAGTTCAAGTGGCACGATGAATCACTCTCGAGAGCGAGAGGTCACCGCACGTTCGCGGGGGTGCAAGACGTATGCCTTGTACGGCCCTGCGTCTTCCATGTCGCACACCGTTGTGGCGAAAGGGTTTGTGAGCCATCGACCCACCGCGTAGCTTTCATCGATCGTACGTTCGTTCGGCACCGTGCCGATGCCGCCCGACCCACCCCGCCTTATGCCTTCTATTCTGCTTCGATCGCTCGCCGCCTGCGCGTTCCTCGTGGCCTGCTCTCGCCCCGCGGCCACGCCGCGCACCACCGACACAGCCGGCGCGCGGCAAAGTGCCAGCGCCGACGGCTCGCTCGCCTCGAGCACGATGCCGCACGACAGCATCACCGATCTCGCCGACCGCGGCCGCATCGCCGGCGATCCGTCGGCAACCGTCTGGGTGCTCATGGCCAGCGACTTCCAGTGCCCGTACTGCAAGGAGTGGCACGACGCGTCGTTCCTTCCGTTGATGCGCGACTACGCGCAAAAAGGAAAAATCCGATTGGCGTTCGTGAACATGCCGCTCAGCATTCATCCGAACGCCATTCCCGCCGCCGAGGCGGCGATGTGCGCCTCGGTACAAAACAAGTTCTGGCCGGCGCACGACGCGTTGTTCGCCAGCCAGCCGCAGTGGGAGTCGATGCCCAAGCCCATCGCGAAGCTCGACAGCGTGATCGCGGGAACAGGAGTCGACATGGCGCAGTGGCGCAGCTGCATGGCGAAGCACGCGACGCTGCCGCTCATCCAGGCCGATCACGACAAGCTGCACAACGCGGGTGTGAACTCGACGCCGACGTTCTTCGTCGACGGCAAGATGCTCACGAACGACCAGGGCCTGTCCGCCGGCGTGGCGGCGGACGTGCGCGGGGCAATCGAGGCGGCACTCAAGGCGAAGGCCAAGCCGTAACGCGCGTGCGGTTTCCCATGCAGCTTGGCTACCGCGCGCTGGCGCAAATCGCGCGCGGTGCCGCGGTGGTCGCGCCGGAAAGCGAGTCCAAGCTGCTTCGGGCGTTGCGTGCGCGGCGAGGCATTCGCCGCCGCTATCGCGAATGGGCCGCCGACTATCGGGACCGATCGCGTTCTCTGCTCTGGATGCACGCGCCGTCGGTCGGTGAAGGACTGCAAGCCCGGCCGATTCTCGAACTCACGCGCGCGCGGCGGCCGGATGTCCAGCTCGCGTACACGCATTTCTCGCCCAGTGCCGTCGGATTCGCGCGCGGGCTCGATGTCGACTTCCGCGACTATCTCCCCTTCGACACACCGGGCGATGCGCGCGTGGCCCTCGACACGCTTGCGCCGACGGCGCTCGTGTTCTCGAAGCTCGATGTATGGCCCATCATCACTCGCGAAGCGAAGGCGCGCGGTGTTCGCCTGGGACTCGTCAGCGCGACCCTCTCGCGCGGCTCGTCGCGTCGGTCACGTACGGCCGCGGCGTTGCTCAGCGAAGCGTACGCCTCGCTCGAGGTCGTCGGCGCGATCGACGGCGCCGACGCCGACCGGCTCGTGGAGCTTGGCGTCGCGCCGCGTGCAATCGTCGTTACCGGCGACACGCGCTACGATCAAGTGTGGCTGCGTGCGCAAGGCATCGACCGCGCGAGCCCGATGCTCGAGCGCCTGCGCGACCCTCGGCCGACGCTCGTTGCGGGATCGACGTGGCCGGCGGACGAAGCGGCTCTCTTCCCCGCGTTCGAGACCGCGCGCCGCACCGTCGATGCTCGGCTCATCATCGCGCCACACGAGCCGACGCACGATCACGTGGCGCCCATCGTGGCGTGGGCGCAGCGCGCAAACTTGTCGGTCGCGCGGCTCGATGAGTCGCATCACACCACGGCCGACGTCGTCGTTGTCGACCGCGTCGGTGTGCTCGGCGAGCTCTATGCGCTGGCCGACGTCGCGTTCGTCGGCGGCGGATTTCATGCGGCGGGTTTGCATTCGGTGCTCGAGCCCGCGGCGTTCGGCACGCCGGTGTTGTTCGGCCCGAAGCACGAGAACAGCCGCGATGCATCGTTGCTGGCGCAACGCGGCGGCGGCGCGGCCGTGAGCGACGAATCGGATCTGGCCAAGCGCCTGCGCCAGTGGCTCGGCGATGTGGTGTCGCGGCGCGAAGCCGGTGACTATGCACGCGCGCTCGTACGAAGTGGAATCGGCGCGGCGGAGCGATCGTTCGAGCTCGTTGATCGGCTATTACGATAGCGTCTCGGCGGAGAGTTCCGCGTTACCACGGACGAACTTCGGACAACAGCGGCCAGGCACGGAGACGGCGTGAGCTGCCGTTGACGGCAGTTCGGTGACTTTTGACGAAACCCTCGGGATGTTTGGTGATCGCAACGTCCCGAGGGTTTCGTCAAAAAAGACTTCGGTTCTTTTATGAACACCCTCTGGACGCTCCCGGGTTCGAGCGTCCTGAGGGGTTTCCTAAAGAAGTATTTAAACTGCCGTCAACGGCAGTTCACGCCGTCTCCGTGCCGATCCGCCGTTGTCCGACGTTCGTCCGTGGGATGCCGTTTTGCCCGACTACCCCACTTTCTCGACTTTCTCCACCGGCTCCGCTTTCTCTCGCTTGAGCGCGCTGAGCGGCAGGTGACTCGGCCGGTGGAGGAAGAATCCCTGCACCAGATGGACGCCGAGCTGCTTGACGGTCTCGAACTCCTCGGCGCGCTCGACGCCTTCGGCGATCACTTTGGCGCCATGGTCGTTCGCGAAGCGAACCATCGTTTCGACCAGGTTCTGCTTGATGAAATTCGTGTCGATCGCGTTGATGAGCGAGATATCGAGCTTGATGAAGTCCGGCTCGAGGTTGGCGATCGAGCCCAGCCCCGCATAGCCCGAACCCGCGTCGTCGACGGCGAATCGGAAGCCGCGCTCGCGAAACTTCTGCAGCCGTTCGCGAAACTTGGGATAGTCCTTGATCGCGGTGCGCTCGGTGATCTCGATGACCACGCGCTCCGGATGCTCGACTTCAGACTCGTTGAATGCCGGATCGCTAAAGTCGTGCGGATCGACGTTGAGGAACAGCAGCTCGTCGCCGCGCAGGCGCGACGACATCCCCTCGATCGCGCGCGCGCGGCACAGCCGGCTCAATTCCCAGACGAGATCGGCTTCCGCCGCGACGTCGAACATCACTTCGGGACTCCGCAGGCTGCGCATGACGCCGCGCGCGAGCGCCTCGTAGCCGAAGATCTCTTTCGTATCGGTGACGACGATCGGATGATAGTCGACGTACACGCCGCGATCGCGCAGGCTGGACCGCAGATCGGCCACGCGCCGCGCACGCTCGCGCTCCTCGATCGACCGCGCCGCGTTGGCGGCTTCGCGAATGCCGCGATAGATCAGGCGCTCGAGGCGAATCTTCGGATTGTAGTACACGTGCGCACGCCCGACGTAGATGTCGAACAGCGCGGCGATGTCTTCGCCGTGCTGCGCCTCGATGCGCCCGCCGACGTGCCGCTGCAGCCGCGCCACGAGATCGGTGATCTCGTTCTCCGTCGCCGCGGCGACGCCGGCGGCGGGTACGTGAAAGAAAATGAAGTCGTCGTCGTTGGTGAAGCTCACCATCACGCGCGACGTGCTCATCGACGTGTCGTCGAGGAACTCGCGCACCGCCGCCGCGGTCGTCTCGAGCACCGCATCGAGCTTCTCCCAGCCGTAGATCTCTTCGATCTTCGAGTAGCGCACGAAGTTGAGATACAGCACCACGAGCTCGCCGCGCTCCTTGAACAGGTTGCGCGACCGTTCGATCATCACCGGCAGCGTCGGCAGCCCGGTGAGCGAATCGTGAAGCATCTCCTCGTACTCGACGCGCTCGACGCGGTCGTTGGTGGCCGCGCGATGCGCCGTGCCGCGTGCGACCGCCGCGCGGATGCGCTGCGCGACTTCCTCGGCATCGGCGGGACAGCGAAACCACTCCTCGACGTGCAGCTCGACGGCGCGGCGGCGCGCGGTGTCGTCCGCGCAGCCGACGACGACCGGAATGCCGCAGCTATGCGCCCGCTCGATCGCGTGACGCAGCACGGTCGGATCGGCGGACGTGATGAGCATGGCGCGCACTCCAGACCGTGCGGCCACGGCGTTCGGCAGCTCGCCCGACGACACGCGCTCCACCTCCCATCCCTCCAGGCGACTGACCGCGTCCGTGACGGAGGTATCGGTGGAATCGGTGAGCAGCCGCGAATCGCTCAAATCACGAAGCCTTGGCGCGCTGCATCGCCAGATTGCGCTCGACCGTGGTGGCCAGCGTCGGCAGATCGAACGGCTTCTCGACGTAATCATCAGCGCCGATCTGCAACGCCTCGCGCTTGTCCTGCCATTCGTCGAGCGCGGTCACCATCACCACGCGCACCGTGCGGCCGAGCGTTGGATGCTGTTTCATGATGCGGCAAACCTCCCAACCGTCGCGTCCCGGCATCATGACGTCGAGCAGCACGAGAGCGGGCCGAACCGTCTCGAACAGCGCGAGCGCTTCGTCCCCGTTGTGGGCCACCGTGATCGGGTACCCGCGAATTTCCAGGTACTGCCTGATGATCTCGGCGTTGTCGTGATTATCGTCGACCACCAGAATCGGCGGCAAGTCTGCATTGCTCATGATACAGCCCTAGGTGCTCCGGGGATGCGGCGCGAGACAGGTCGCGCGCCATCAGGCCATGAAGGGGCAATTCACAAGCCATCTACCGCTTGCCGAACGCGTACGACACGCCAACGCCGAAAAGAGATCCGCTGGGTCCACCCAAGCCCCGCGCGCGCGTCGCGCCAAACTCACCGCCGACCGTCGCACCAAGCGAGCTGGTGATGCCGAAGTCGGCGCCAACGCCAACCCGGAACAGGCCCTTGTTGCCGCTGCCGCCGCCCGTCTCGAAAACGTACGACGGCGTGCCGAATATCGAAAACCCGCGCGCCGATCCAATGGCGTGCCGCCACCCCACCGCCGCTCCCACTGGAATCTGCGTCGAGCTGGAAGTCGAGTCGATGGTGCCGGCCGTCGTCGCGGTCGTTCGCTTGACCGAGCCACCGCCGCCGATCCCGGCAAACGCGCCAAAGCCGAACGAGCCCGAGGCACCGCCCAGCGGCAGTGCGACACGCGCGCCGTACACCCCACCGGAGCTTCCGCCGGTGTGGCTCGCGAACCCGGCGCCGCCGCTGACCTCGAAACGGCCAGAACCCGGCGTCCACGAAGCGGCCGCCGCATAGACGGACCCGTCAGACCCGCCGCCTATGTCGATCGCCCCGACGACACCCGGCGTCGCCCAGGCGTTCTGGAGAATGGGCGTGCCGGGCATTTGGGCGTCCGCCGAGCCCGCTATGACGACGGCCAGTACCGCCGCCAGCCGAATGATCCACAACCAGCGTCCCTTCGTTCCCGTGCCATCAAATGATGCGTCGTACATGCGTCTTCGCGTTCCGGTCGAGGTTCGCGAAAGGCTGCGCAAGCATCGTGCACGATGCGAGGGAACCGTCCCGGCCCGGATTCCCTTCATATCCCGAACGAGGCCGCTCTCCGACTGTCTCTTGCCGGACCGCGGCGCGGCCTGCAATGTGTTAGCGCGTTTCGAAGGTGTTTTCAGGGCGTTTCCCGCTCCCGGCACTCCCACCCACCCCCACCTAGCCGCCTGTGCTTCGCGCCATGCGTCGAATCGCCGCGGTACTCGTTGGCGTCGCGTGCCTGTCCTTGTCCGCCGCGGACCAGGCGCGGGCACAGTCGCGTAGTGCCATCCTCCTGGGATGGATTCGCGACAGCGCCGGCAAGCCCGTCCCGCGCGCGGACGTCAACATCGAGTCGCTCCACGCCTGGACCCGCACCGACACCCTTGGCTTCTTCAAGCTCGCGTCCCTCGATCCCGGCAAGGTGACCGTCGGTCTGCGGCGGCTCGGCTTCGAGCCGCAGACGTTCGAGTTCACGCTTCGCCCGGCGCGACAGGACAGCGTGTCGGTGACCATGCTGCCGAACGTCGAAGTACTCGAGGCCATGAAGGTCGACGCCGCGCTCGAGCGCCGCTATGTCGCGCTCGCGGGATTCTACGAGCGCCGCGCCCGCGGCAGCGGCGTCTTCCTCACGCGCGAGGACATCGAGCAACATCACTCCAGCCAGTTGAGCGACGCGCTGCGCACGCTGCCCAACTTGCAATTCTCGCACGGCCGCGGCGGCCGCGGCATTCGCTTCCAGTCGGCGAGCGTGAAGCGATTCGACTGTCCGCCCGACTACTGGATCGACGGACGGCGCGTGACCAACACCGACGCCGACGACTACCCGACGAGCGACATCGAGGCGGTCGAGGTATACTCAGGCCCGTCGTCGACGCCCTCGCAATTCGGTGCATCGCCGGCGCGATACACGTGCGGCACGATCGTGATCTGGACGAGAATTCCCGGCCTGCCCTGAGCGGAGACGCAATGCGATTCAACCACGCCGCGAGCGCGACCCGTCTGCTGCTGACCTGCGCCGCCGCAACCGTATTCACCACCGCGTGCGCGAGCGGCAGCGCGGGCGCGGCAAGCGAGAGTGCGAGCGCGGTCAACCCGGCCGCCGACGTACCGCACCGCGACCGCAACACCATCCTCGCCGAGGACATGCACGATCTCACGGTCACGAACCTGTATGACGCGGTCCAACGCCTGCACCCCGAATGGCTCAACCCGCGCAATTCGTCGAGCATCGGGCGCCGCTCGGGCCTGACCAACGAGGCGAGCAACGACATTCAGGTCTACATCGACACGCAGCGGGCGGGCAACACGGACATGCTGAAGTCCATGGCCCTCTCCACCGCCGTGGCGCTCAAGTTCTACTCGGCCTCCGAGGCCCAGGCGCGGTTCGGGACCGGGAATCTGAATGGCGTGATTCAGGTGGTGATGACCAAGTAGAGCGGGCGTATGGGCGTATGGGCGTATGGGCGTATGGGCGTATGGGCGAGAATGCACGAGAGGCCGGCAATCGCCGGCCTCTCGCTTAGCCGCCATCGTCATTCCGAGCCGCAGGCGAGGAATCCGGCATCCCGAGCGAGGGACCGGCCGCTCTACCGTGACGCCAGATTCCTCGCTCCGCTCGGAATGACTAAATTTTAATTACGAAATACTCACGCCGCCGACGCGTGTTCCGTCACGACCCGCACCACGTTGTCCGCCACCTGCAGAAACCCGCCCTGCACGTTGAACTTGGGGCCCGCGTCGCCGCCCAGCCGCAGCACCCCCTTGCCGAGCAGCGCCATCATCGGGGCGTGGCCGGTCAGAATGCCGACCTCGCCGTCGAACGCCGGCGCCACGATCGCGTCGGTCTCGCCCTCGTAGACAGTCGCTTCCGGCGAGATCACCGAAACCTTGAGCATGTCGGTGTCTCGCTCAGCCTTGCAGCTTCTTCGCGTTCTCGACGACGTCGTCGATGCCGCCGGCCATGAAGAACGCCTGCTCCGGCAAGTTGTCGAACTCGCCCGCCACCAGCCGCTCGAACGACGAAATCGTTTCCTCGAGCTTCACATACTTGCCCGGAATGCCCGTGAACTGCTCGGCCACCGAGAACGGCTGCGACATGAAACGCTGAATGCGGCGCGCGCGGCCCACGATGCGCTTGTCCTCTTCCGACAGCTCGTCCATGCCGAGAATCGCGATGATGTCCTGCAGCTCCTTGTAGCGCTGCAGAATACGCTGCACGTCCGTCGCCGCCTTGTAGTGGCGCGCCCCAATGTAGTTGGCGTCGAGAATGCGCGACGACGACGCGAGCGGATCCACCGCGGGATAGATGCCGAGCTCCGTGATGGCGCGCGAGAGCACGACCGTCGCGTCCAGGTGCGCGAACGCCGTCGCCGGCGCGGGATCGGTGATGTCGTCGGCCGGAACGTAAATCGCCTGCACCGAGGTGATCGAGCCGTTGCGCGTCGACGTGATGCGCTCCTGCAGATCGCCCATCTCCGTCGCCAGCGTCGGCTGATAACCGACCGCGCTCGGCATGCGGCCAAGCAGCGCGGAGACCTCCGAACCAGCTTGCGTGAATCGGAAAATGTTGTCGATGAACACGAGCACGTCCGCGTTTTCCTGATCGCGGAAGTATTCGGCGACGGTCAAACCCGAGAGGCCAACGCGGAGACGCGCGCCGGGCGGCTCGTTCATCTGCCCGTAGATGAGCGCGACGTTCGGCAGAACGCCGGACTCCTTCATTTCCAGATACAGGTCGTTGCCTTCGCGCGTGCGCTCACCCACGCCGCAGAACACGGACTTTCCGCCGTGGCCCTTCGCGACGTTGTTGATGAGCTCCATGATCACGACCGTCTTGCCGACGCCCGCGCCGCCGAACAGACCGATCTTACCGCCCTTCACGAACGGGGAGACGAGGTCGACGACCTTGATGCCCGTCTCGAAGATTTCCGTCTTCGGCTCGAGGTTCACGAAGTCCGGACGCTTGCGATGGATCGGCCAGCGGAGCGCGTCCTTCGGAATCGGGTCGCCGTTGTCCACCGGGTCGCCGAGCACGTTGAGAATGCGTCCAAGCGCGGGCGCGCCGACGGGGACCGAGATCGGTCCGCCCGAGTCGACGACTTCCATGCCGCGCACCACGGCGTCGGTGGACGACATGGCGACGGCGCGCACCTGATTGCGCCCGATGTGCTGCTGCACCTCGGCGACGACCTTGATCTGCTCGCCGTCCGGCGCCGTCCCGGTGATCTCGAGCGCGTTGTAGAGCTCGGGCAGATGTTCCGCCTCGAACTCGACGTCGAGCACCGGTCCGATGATCTGGACGACCTTTCCAATATTGTGAATCGCAGTGGCGGTAGCCATGACGGAATCCTTATCCCTGTAGAGCCGCAGCGCCGCCGACGATCTCGGCGATCTCCTGCGTGATGGTGGCCTGGCGCGCGCGGTTGTACGTGCGGCCCAGAATCTTCAGCATGTCCGACGCGTTGTCGGTGGCATTCTTCATCGCGGTTCGCTGCGCCGCGTAGAACGCCGCGGTCATCTCAACGAGAGCGCGGTACACGGCATTGCGGACGTACAACGGCAACAGCTCGCCGAGAATCGTCTCGGCATCCGGGGCGAGGATGTAGTCCTTCTGCTTCGCGCCGGCCTTCGGCGGCTCGACCGGCAGCACCTGCACCGCGGCCGGCGGCGCCGAGAGAATCGATTTGAAGTTCGGATAGATCACGTAGACCGCATCGAGCTCGCCGCGCGTGAACTGATCCATCAGCGCGTTCACGATGTCCGCGGCCTGCGCCGCCGTCGGACGATCGCCGATGTCGGTGTGGCTGCTCGCGAGCGCGCGCCCGAGATAGCGATAGTAGCCGATGCCCTTCTTGCCGACGGCATGAATGTCGACCGCGGCACCGTCTTTCTCGAGCCGGGCGACCGTCGCGCGCGTTTCCTTGATGAGATTCGCGTTGAACGCACCGGCCAGGCCGCGGTTCGCCGTCAACATGATGACGGCGGCGCGCTTGACCGTCGTCGGCTGGCGAAGCAGCGGGAACCGCTCGGCCAGCTCGGACGAATACAGATTCGCGATGACTTCGCGCAGCGCCTCGGCGTACGGCCGTGCCGCGCCGACGCGATCCTGCGTCCGCTTCATCTTCGAGGTCGCGACCATCTCGAGCGTGCGCGTGATCTTGCGCGTGTTCTCGACGGATTTGATGCGGCCTTTGAGTTCGCGTCCTTTAGCCATTGGCGCGCCGGGCGTTGGGCGTTGGGCGATGGGCGTGCATTACAGGTCGCTCTTCGTGATCCCGGTCGCACGCGCAGGCGCAAACGACTTCTTGTAGTCCTCGATGCCGCGCTTGAGATCGGCCTCGATGTCCTTCGTCAGCGTCTTGCCCGTGCGAATGCCTTCACCCACCTGCGGGTATTTCGTCGCCATGTACTCGTGGAAGCCGCGCTCCCACTCGCGCACCTGCGGCACCGGCACATCGTCGATGAGGCCGTTGGTGACCGCGTAGATGATCATAATCTGCTGCTCGACGGGCATCGGCTGGTACTGGCCCTGCTTCAGGACTTCCACCGTGCGCGCGCCGCGGTCGAGCTGGCGGCGCGTGGCCTGGTCCAGGTCCGACGCGAACGCGGCGAACGCTTCGAGCTCGCGGAACTGCGCGAGGTCGAGGCGCAGACGACCGGCGACCGATTTCATCGCCTTGATCTGCGCCGAGCCGCCGACGCGCGACACCGAGATGCCGGCGTTGATCGCGGGACGAACGCCCGCGAAGAACAGGTCGGACTCGAGGAAGATCTGGCCGTCGGTGATCGAGATGACGTTCGTCGGGATGTACGCCGACACGTCGCCGGCCTGCGTTTCGATGATCGGCAGCGCGGTGAGCGAGCCGCCGGGCTTTAGAATATTCTTACCATCGACCACGCTCGGATCTTCGCTGAGCTTGGCCGCGCGCTCGAGCAGACGCGAGTGGAGATAGAACACGTCGCCGGGGAACGCTTCGCGGCCCGGCGGACGACGCAGCACGAGCGAGAGCTGGCGATACGCCGCGGCCTGCTTCGACAGATCGTCGTACACGCACAACGTCGGCTTGCCTTCGTTGTACATGAAGTACTCGGCCATCGCGCAGCCCGAGTACGGGGCGATGTACTGCATCGGCGCCGGATCGGATGCCGACGCGACGACGACGATCGAGTAGTCCATCGCGCCGGCCTGCTTGAGGCGCTCCACGACGGAGGCCACGGTCGACGCCTTCTGGCCGATGGCGACGTACACGCAGATGACGCCCTGGCCCTTCTGATTGATGATCGTGTCGATCGCGACGGCGGTCTTGCCGATGCCGCGGTCGCCGATGATCAGCTCGCGTTGTCCGCGGCCGATCGGGATCATCGAGTCGACCGCTTTGAGTCCCGTCTGCAGCGGCTCTTTCACCGGCTGGCGAACGATGATACCCGGCGCGTTCGATTCAACTTTGCGCGAGTGCTTGGCGTCGATCGGACCCTGTCCGTCGATCGGTGCGCCAAGTGCGTCGACGACGCGTCCGACGAGCTCGGGACCAACGGGCACCTCGAGCACGCGGGAGGTGCGACGCACCTCGTCGCCTTCCTTGAGCTGGAGATAATCGCCGAGGATGACGGCGCCGATGTTGTCCTCTTCGAGGTTCAGCGCGAGCGCGGTGACCTTGTTCCCCGTCTCGGACGACGTGACCTCGAGCATCTCGCCGGCCATGGCTTTTTGCAGGCCGTAGATGCGCGCGATTCCGTCTTTCACCTCGAGGACAGTCCCGACTTCTTCGACGTCGAGCTCGTGCAGGTCGGCGGCTTCGATTTCGCGAAGGAGGATGTCCTTGAGTTCGCCGGGGCGGAGTGTGGTGTCAGTGGCCATACGTTGGGTCGGAAAGGATTCCCGAGATCGGCGTGGTCGGTGCCTGTGCGTCGGGGGTGTGGGTGGTGCGTGGGTGGCTTGTGAAAAATATCACAAGGCAGGTCGCTCCGGCAAGACGCATGGAATTCCGAGTCGGATCTAACGTGTGGTATCCCATGGGTTTTCGCCGGCGAGCGAGACAGTCTATAGAGAGCGTCTGATCGGCACGCACCGCAACGATTCGGTGCCAGCGGCTTGCAACTTTGAGCCCATCTTCCGCCCATGTCTGGGAGCATCCGGGACCTCAAAGTGTGGCAGGAAGCCGTGGCCCTCGCGGCGGAAACGGTCAAGGCCGCCCGTCAGAATGCGCGCCGCGAAACCAAGATCGTGACCGATCAACTCATGCTGAGCGCCCTGAACGTGGCCAGCGCGATCGCGGACGGCTACGGGCGATACACCGCGCCCGAGCAGCGGCAACTCTATCGCGCGGCGAAGCGCGAGCTGTTACGCCTCGAAACGCAGCTCGCGATCGCTCGGCAAGCCGATCTCATCTCGGCACCGACGCACGCGGACCTGAGCAATCGCATTCAGAGCGTGCTCCGATTGCTTGGCGGGTATCTCGTGTATCTCGAGCGGCAGCTGAACGCGGAGAATGGGGTCGTGGCTCGATAGTACAGCCTTACCACGGACGAACGGCGGACAACGGCGGATCGGCACGGAGACGGCGTGCACTGCAGTTAACTGCGGTTCGATGGCTCTCTTTTGACACCTCAGGATCCTTCTGTTCGCGGAGCATCCTGATGGTGTTGAGAAAAATGATTCAATTCTTTCTTTAGAAAACCCTCAGGATGCTCCGATTCCGAAGCATCCTGAGGGTTTTCAAAAAAAGCATCACACAACGGCCGTTGACTGCAGTTCACGCCGTCTCCGTGCCTGCCCGCCGTTGTCCGACGTTCGTCCGTGGTACGCAGTTGTCGGTACTCACCCCCGACTCCGTCCATGCCCCTTCACAAATCTCTCCACGAGATCCACCGTACGAAGCCGTGTAAGCGACGCCGGCTTGGTGCCGATGACCCGCATCGCCGTGCTGGACAGATGCGACGACGACGCGAACTCCAGGATCGCCGCGACGTCCCGCAGATCATAGCCGGGGTTCTTCGCCAACTCCGCGGCCGCGACGATGCGCACCAGATCGATGATGCGCTTGAGATTCGGCGCGCCGCCCGCGGCGAACGAGCGGCTCAGATGCTCGCGCGTCACCTTCAGGAATTCCGCGAGCGTCGACGTGCGCACGGGACGGCCCGCGTGCGACACGATGAAGCGCCACGCCGCCTGCTGGAGCGGCGTGTCCAGCGTCAATGCGCGCGGCGGATCGTCGAGCGCGCGAGCGAATCGCGCCGAGTAGCCGGCGCGGCCGACGAGCTCGCGCGCCGCCTCGTCGTCGACGCCGTCGACCAGTACATCAGCAAACTCATATGTCACGCACTGCGCCAGCGCCGGACCCTCGGCAACCCGAAGCGGCGCCAGGCCGAAGAACGGCACCGTTGGAAATTCTCGCGCGAAGGACGCCGCGCGCCACGTATCCTCCTGCGCGCTGCCGATGTCGACGATCGCCGCGTCGACCAGATTCGTCCGGAACGCCGCCTCGAAATCCTCAGGAGTTCGCGTGAGCACGACCCGCGCCTTGCGTCGAGGAAAGGCCGTCTTCACGAGCGTGCGCGCCCGCTCGCGCTGCGTGTAGACGACGACGGCGGGAGTCGCGCCGCCGCCGTTCGCCGGGGCGGCAGCCGACACGGGAATACTCGTCATCGTCAGGCCGGCGCCGAGAACTCGAGCACCATCTCCTGCGCGCGCTTGAGCACCAGCCGCGCGTTCGCGTAGGAGACGAGCGTTTCCGCTTCATCGAAGTGCATCCACCGGCACGCGGTGATTCCTTCGGCGCGCTGCGGCAACGTGCGGGACTCCGCCGTTTCGATCAAATAGAAATGACAGAACTTGTGAATGAGCTGTCCGCGAAACCGGAAATACCAATCGATCGTGTCGATCGCGCCACGCACCTGCAGCTCGGCCAATCCGGTCTCCTCGGCGACTTCGCGCACGGCGGCCGCGTCGGCCTGTTCGCCCGACTCGATGTGCCCCTTCGGAAAGCCCCAGTTCTGGTAGCTGTCGCGAATGAGAAGAAAGAGCGGACGGCCGCTCTCGAAGCGATAGACGACGCCGCCGGCGGAGGTCTCGTCGCGCGCCGCGGCGCCGTTCCCGCTCTCGTTCGGCATCAGGCGCCGAAGCCCGCCGGCTCGGCTTCGATGTTCGCTTTGCCTTCGATGAACTGGCGAACGATCGGATCGCGCGAGTGCTGGATCTCGTCGACGCTGCCGACCTGGCGCACGCGGCCTTCGTACAGCATCGCGATGCGCGTTCCGACCGTGTATGCGCTTCGCATGTCGTGCGTGATCACAATGCCCGTGACGCCGAGCTTGTCGCGCATGCGCACCATGAGCTGGTCGATGACGGCGCTGGTGACCGGATCGAGGCCCGTCGTGGGCTCATCGTACAGGATGTACTTGGGGCGAAGCGCGATCGCGCGCGCGATGCCCACGCGCTTTCGCATGCCGCCCGACAGCTCGGCCGGGTAGCGGCTCTCGACGTTCGGCAGATCCACGAGATCCAGCGCCTCGCGCACGCGGTCGGTGATCTCGCTCTCGGTGAGCTCCTGCTGTTTGCGAAGTCCCATCGCGACGTTGTCGCCGATGGTGAACGAATCGAACAGCGCGGCGAACTGGAATACGTAGCCGATGCGCGCGCGGAGTTGATACAGCTCTCGGCGCGAGAGCTTGGGCACCTCGTAGTCGTCGACGAGGACCTGCCCCGAGTCGGGTTCGAGCAGCCCGACGATGTGCTTGATCGCCACCGACTTGCCGGTGCCCGAGTAGCCGATGATGACCATCGTTTCACCCTCGACGACGTCGAGCGTGAAACCCTGGAGGACCTTCTTGGGGCCGAAGGATTTGTAGACGTCGATGAGGCGGATCATCGGCGTTGGGCGTTGGGCGTTGGGCGCTGGGCGTGAGTCACGTTAAGAAATGTGATGTACGCTTTTCATCGGTGCTAGTGCGACGATCACAAAATGAAAAGGGCCGGCTGAAAGCCGGCCCTCGTCAACACGCCATACGCCCATGCGCCTACGCGGCCATACGCCCGCCGTCAGGCTGCAAAACTACCCAGCGCCCGCCCAACATCACCTTCACGCAGCCGCTTGAGTGCGCGGTCGCGCAGCTGGCGGACACGCTCCCGCGTGACGCCGAGCATGGAGCCGATTTCCTCGAGCGTGTGCTCGCGGCCGCCTTCGAGGCCGAAGTACAGACGCAGCACTTTCGCGTCGCGCGGCGGCAGGGTGCCGAGCGCCTGCTCGATTTCGTCGGTGAGGAAGCGATTCATGGCTTCCTCTTCCGTGTCCGGCATTTCGTCGGCGACGAAGCGCTCGATGAGCGAACGGTCGCCTTCGGGATCCATCGGCGCGTCGAGTCGCACGTCACTGGTGTTGAGTGCGGCGAGCGACTGCACCACGTCGACCGAGAGACCGGTGAGCTGGCTCAGCTCTTCGGGGCTCGGCTCGCGGTTGAGCTTCTGCCGGAGGATTTCACTCGCCTTGATGATGCGCGAGAGATCCGCCGTGCGGTTGAGCGGAACGCGGACCGTGCGACCCTGGCGGGCGAGCGCCGACAGGATGGCCTGGCGGATCCACCACACCGCGTAGGAGATGAACTTGACGCCCTGATCGGGATCGAACTTCCGGGCGGCAGTGAGCAGGCCGACGTTCCCTTCACCGATGAGATCGATGAGGGGGAGTCCGCGGTTCTGATATTTCTTCGCCACGGAGATCACGAAGCGGAGGTTGCGCTTCACGAGCTCTTGGAGTGCATCCTGGTCGCCGGCGCGGATCTTCTTGGCCAGATCGATTTCTTCCGTTCCTTTGAGGAGCGGATAGGTCGAGACCTCGTAGAGGTACTGGTCGAGGATGTCGCGCTCGGGTTCATTCGGAGCGATCCCAGCGGGGGCCGCACGGCGGCGACGGCGCTTGAGTTCGGTCATGTTGCGGTTAGCCCTCGCGCCTAAGGCGCGTTGGAGTCGGCATCTATGGAGCGGCGGCCACCAAGGTGAACAACCGGTGAACAAACCGGTGAACAGGGAGAACCCAAGAGTACCGCGTCGCTACGGCTATCAGACGGTGGCGTTCCCGAGACACTGGAGAATCGCGCACGCTTTCCGGAGCGACGTCCTACACGTATCCTGCTCCTGGAAAGCGCTGCAAGATACCGGCCTCTGAGATTTTCGCCAGTCCCAATTCGTTGACACTCAGTATACCCTTGGCTATACTTCGTGGTTCCTGCCGGACGCCTTAAAAAAGCCTTAAACAACGCTGTAAGATGTTTACGGGACGCGGTTTGGAGAGTTGGTGCGGGGCTGGTGCCGGGAATGTGGGACGAGGGGGCGTAGCTCAGTTGGGAGAGCGCTTGAATGGCATTCAAGAGGTCAGGGGTTCGATTCCCCTCGCCTCCATGACATGGCCCGGGACGCCCGCTGAAATGATGTGCGTGTCGACGCAGATTGCTTTGGGTTGACGCGCATTTCTCGTGCAGGCGGGTCGTTGGACGTTGGGGCTAGTCGCGGTGCACCTCTCGGGTGTGATGGTGAAGTGAGTGTCGGTCGTTTGCGGGAATAGCTCAGTTGGTAGAGCACAACCTTGCCAAGGTTGGGGTCGCGGGTTCGAGTCCCGTTTCCCGCTCTGAGAGAGTAGAATGGAGCGAAGGTTCGCTGCGGAATTCCGAGCGAAGGTGCGAGCAACGCGAGCGCCGCAGTGAGGAACCACGGTTAAAAGGGCGGTTAGCTCAGTTGGTTAGAGCGCCACGTTGACATCGTGGAGGTCACAAGTTCGAGTCTTGTACCGCCCATGCAGTTTCAGTAGGTTGCACGTCCGTTCGAAACGTTGTGCTGTTAGTACAGTTCGTATGCTGTTCGTAGGCGCCCATAGCTCAATTGGATAGAGCATCTGACTACGGATCAGAAGGTTGGAGGTTCGAGTCCTTCTGGGCGCGTTCGTCCGCATGCACACGACAATCCGGCGGGGCGTAGCTTAGCCCGGTAGAGCGCCTGCTTCGGGAGCAGGAGGTCGCTGGTTCAAATCCAGTCGCCCCGACCATTGAAGAAATTGCCCTGCAACGACTTACGTTGCGGGGCTTTTTCGTTGTCCCGAAGCCGTCCTTAGTTTCGTCCTCAGTTTCTCCGGTTTTTCGGGGAGATTCGATCTCGCGTCGTTCGAGATCTCTGACGGCCGGCTTCGAGTCAACCGGTCGTTCCCGTCACGCTCGCCTCCGTGACCTTTCTTGGCTCGCTCATCACGGCGAGCATGGTTTGACGGTCGGCCTGCTGGTAGCACGTGAGTAGCGTTCCTACGTCCTTCCACCCGCCCGCTGCGGCCACGTCCTTGACCGGGAGATCCTTCCGCTCCGTCGCCCACTTCCGGCGGTATGCGTGGAGCAATCCGCCGTCGAGCTTCGACAGGCCAGCCCGCTTCTCCAACGCAAGGATCCACCGGGCGAACACGTCGCGGCGCATCACCTCCTTCGGCTTCTTCTCCGAAGGGAAGACCCAACCGCCGACAACGCTCAACTTCGAGCGGAAGGCGCGGATCTCGTCGACCAACGCGGCAGGAATGGGCGTGACCCACTGCTGCCGTTTCTTGTCCGCGTCGGCGCGCCAGGTGATCTCTGACGCGGCGAGGTTGATGTCATCCCAGCGGAGTTGTCGGATCGAACCACTCCGTCGACCAGTCGCTTCGAGAAGCACCAACGCGAACTCCGCACGCAGCCACTTCGCGCGATCGGCCTCGGCGGCTGCGAGTCCTTCATCGGACTTCGGATCGGCGATCCTCGCTTCCGCTTCGGCCGTCAGTTCCTGCGCCGCTTTCCGCGCGCGTTCGAAGCGCTCCCACGTCGTGATAGGACGCTTCGGGTTCTTCTCTCGCGGACGCCGTACGCCTTGCAACGGGTGATGATCGAGAAGGCGCATACCCTTCCCCACTCTCACCGATGTTGCCCACTTGAGCGCCGCGTAGAGCAGCTTCAGGTCTGCTTCCACGGATCGATCACGAACCTTCCGCGTCAGCTTCGGCTTTCCGGTCTTGCGATCGATGCCGTATCTGACGCCGCCCTTGAGGCGCCAACCTCTGTAGGCGACAACGTCATCCTCGCGCAGCTCGCGAACGTCGCACTCGTCACCGAAAAACGCGCACAGAACTTTGACGCGCGTCTTTCCATCATCTCGTGTCGGTTTGCTGTTGTCGAGAAACGTTGCAGCCTCTTTGCAGTACCGATCGAGCAAATGCCGCAGCGTGACCGCTTCATTCGACGGACGCTCTTCCGTCTCGCCAAGTGTCGTCCTCGCCAGCAACTCGCGCACGATGCGCTCGGCCTCGTCTCGGTCAGTCGTATCGATGCATTTCTCATCGCTGCGACCGAGTTCGCCTTTCCAGACCGACCGATAGAACTTCCCATCCTTTCGTTTTTGAAACAGCCGGACGCGGAGCCCTCGCTCTCCGAAGGATCGCGTCCATCCGCGCGCCGTGGCGCGCCACTCATCACGCCGAGGTTTTCGTTTCGCCATATAGACCTCACTGGCGTCCGTTCCTGAGCGTCCGAGCGTCGGCGTTCACATCGTAAGAGCGCGAGCGCGCTTTGGCAAACTCGCGGCGGGTTGGCAAATCGCCAACCCGTACGCGTGGAGAACCGCGCCTGCCACCATTCGGGATTCTGCCTTCGCGGACCAACCGTCCGATGTGCTCTTCGGAGTACCCACACTGCTTCGCAGCCTGGCGAAGCGTGAGAAGTTCAGCTTCCGCCGAATCGCTCGCGTTTCTAAGGTCGCAAAGCAGTTCCCCAACTACTCTTGCCGCATCGGCCGCGACTCCGATTCGCCGATACTCTTCGGCTCGTTGCTCCCAGCGACTCACGAATTCTGCCAGTCGCTGCATGTCAGTTCTCTGGAAGCTGTTGGCCGGGCAGGAACCAGAGGTAGAACCCGTCCGAGCCGAAACCATAGCGCTTGTAGCGAATGCCGAGGCGTTTGCGAGCTCGACTCAGGCTGCGGTCGCTCGGCGAGTGCCCGGCTGCACGAAGTCGCTGCATGACGTGGGGCGGGCGGATCGGTCCTTCCTCACTGACTATGTCGAGAAGGATCTCCTCCAAGTCCACGTATTCGTCAAGCTCGACTTGACCTGAGCCAACGACCTTTTCGCCTAGATCGGTCGATCCAAGCCATTCAACGCGAGATACGCCGTCGACCTGATCCAAAGCGAATTCCATGGGAACTGGGCGCTCAGCCAAGTTCGACTTCACCACGGACAGTAGGCGTCGGCTCCGATCATCGGGATGAAGAGAGACCAGAAGGATTAATCGCGCCGCAGCCCCTATCGCGATCGAGCCGCCTCCGCGATGCACAGCCGCCGCTCCCGTATTCTTCGTCAGATGGCGAATCGGAAGGATCGTCGTACCGTAGCGTGATCCGAGGCCGGCGAGAGGGGCCAGCACGCTACGGATGTCCTGATCTTTGTATCCGTCCGCTCGGCCGAGGTGCGCTGTTAGAGGATCTACGACAACCAGCTTCACGCTGTAACGCCGTATGACATCGTCAACGTGTCGCAGGTGGTCAGTGAGCGAAAGACTTCCGTGCCCGTCACTCTGCGTCATCACGAGTGCCCGTCCAGGATCGCCGCCCGCGGCCTCCAGTCTTGGAAGAATAGTGTCGGCCGGATCATCCTCCGCGCTCAGGATCAAGACGTTTGCCGGCGCGCACACAGAGCCATCAGGGAACGGCTGCCCGGTCGTAACGCGCGCCGCTATATCCATCGTGACAGTCGACTTTCCAAGACCTGGATCGCCCTCAATCAGCGTGAGCTTGCCTTGCGGAATGAAGCCGCGCCATAGCCACTGGACGTGCTTCGGTCGCAGCTCGCTCAATCGGGTGATCGCTGGTACTTCGTTTTTCATGCGCTTCCCTCGTGGAAAGAGTGAGCGCGAAGAATCGCAATTGATTCCTATGCAGAGCAGTGGTATGTTTCTCGCTGCCTCTGCATAGGTAGCCACAGTGGGAAATCGGCGTCTTCACATCGTGGACCGGCAAGCGCTATCCGAGGCGATCGATCAGCTCGTTGAGCAGTTCGGCGGACAGGCCGAAGCGGCACGGGTAACCGGAATACAGCAGTCTCAGCTCTCTCGCCTCCTTCACTGCCGACTCGGCGAGATCGGCTTTCAACAATTCGCCCGACTTGCGAGCCACTTCGACGCGGCCACGCGCCGGCACCTAGAGCGAGCCCTTTTCTCGCCAGAGGCGAGAGACGCCTTAAGCTCTTATGAGGCATGGCTGGCGAAGGCCTGCACCGAACTCGAATCCGCTACAAACCGCCAAGCTCGCAGAGAGCTCGTGGACCGTGTCCGCGCCATGCCTAGTGTGTACGGCCACTTCGTCCATCGCGTGAACACGCTCGGCCTCGGTATTGAGCGCGACCGAATCGCTTTAGCGCTGCTCAGAACTCTCGAACCACTTCTTGTCGCAGAACAGACCGGTGGGATTGAACGCAACTGGCGCGAACTCGACGAGGCGGAACTTCGACGGTTCGTCGAATGCGGTCTTCAACGCGAGCTGATCCTTCTTACTCGCGCCAACTCCGAGATACGCGCTCAGCTCAGCAATTCGACGAGTCAAGGCAAGCCACCGAAGCTCGCCAACGGACGGCCACATGTCGGCCATGGTGGACATGGTTCTGGTTGACCGGCATGGCCGATATGGGTCAGCAGGCAGGCAGGCGCTCAGATTGCTGACGGACCGGACGCACGGGCGGCGTGGACCCGGAGAGATTCTGAATAAAAAACATCAGGACCTCCGACCCGCGCCGCGAGATATGCAAACCTGAATAACTCGTCAACGCCGACCGAACAGGAACTATCGTCGGAAATCGGTCCCGGCAACGAGGTCCTCGAAGGAGACCTTCAGAGCGGCTGCAATGCGACGAAGAGGAATCTCACCCATAGAACGATCCTGCCCGCGTTCGAATTTCGACAGTCCACTTTGATCGATGTGCGATTCAATCGCGAGTCGGTCCTGTGAGAGCCTTCGCTCCTGTCGAAGTCGCTTGATCTTCACGCCTAGGGGCTCGATCCCCGCCGATTGGGCATCAGCAGCCATTCCGTATCCTCTTGGCTGGAAAAGGTTTGAGGCACAAGCAGTCGTCGCCTTCCCTATCGTACCGCTAACTTCCTGCTTGCGCAAGGAGATCCACGGACGTAATGTCCAGAAAATGTCCCCCCGAAGATATTCCGTCGAGACGTCAGTCTCGGGAAGCGACCTGCGGCGCCTGCGCGAGAGCGTAGGCCTCTCGCAGGCAGACCTCGCCACCCATTCCGGATACAGCGCAAAGACCATTCACCGGTGGGAATCTGGCGATGGTCGACCCAGAAAGGCGGTCATGGAGTGCCTTCGCGGACTCCTCGCTGCGCCAACACCGGAGCGCAGTCCTAAATTTTCCTCATTCCGTTTTGTGGATCTCTTCGCGGGAATCGGCGGACTCCGAATGGGATTCGAGGCAGTCGGTGGAGAGTGTGTCTTCACATCGGAGTGGGATAAGTACGCGCAGATCACCTACCGAGCGAACTTCGGCTCAACGCATCCCATAGCTGGCGACATCGTGCAGATCGCTTCCGAGGTTATTCCACCCCACGACGTTCTGCTCGCCGGTTTCCCGTGTCAGCCATTTTCCATCGCTGGCGTTAGCAAGAAAAACGCGCTCGGGCGACCCCACGGATTTGCGTGCGAGACACAAGGCACGCTTTTCTTCGAAGTCGCGCGAATGCTTCGCCACCACAAGCCAAAGGCTTTCCTGCTGGAGAACGTCAAGAATCTCGCGAGTCATGACGGCGGACGAACGTTCAGAACTATCCGGCAGGTATTGACTGACGAACTCGGGTACACGATCCACTGGAAGATCATCGACGGTCGGCGCTTCGTACCTCAGCACCGCGAACGAATCTTCATTGTTGGCTTTCGCGATTTCAACGGTTTTTCGTGGGATGGCCTCGTGTTGCCGGACTTGGCAACTGGACCGAAGTTGCGGGCGATCCTTCACCCAGAGGATGGCTCAGAGACTCCCGAGCCTCCATTCACGGACGACAGCGGCAAGGTCGCGCGAAAGTACCTCCTGAGCAAGCATCTCTGGCAATACTTGAAGGAGTACGCCGAGAAGCACCGCAAGAAGGGAAACGGGTTCGGCTATGGGCTTGTGGGTCCCGATGATACGGCTCGAACACTTTCTGCTCGGTACTTCAAGGATGGATCAGAGATTCTTGTCAAGACGAGTCGCGGTACACCACGTCGCCTGACACCCAGAGAATGCGCTCGCCTTATGGGGTTTGACCGGCCGGGCCGGCCATCGTTCAAGATCGCAGTTTCAGACACTCAAGCGTATAAGCAGTTTGGAAACTCTGTCATCGTTCCAGTGGTGGAAGCTGTCGCACGAACGATGATTCCTTACGTTACTGGCGAGGGTTTGACTGCTTCGCCACAGCTTGCGCTTCCTCTCGCTGCTACCGCGTGAGGCGCACGGATGGTCGACATCGTGAGCAAGGCGACGCGCAGTCGCATGATGTCTGGGATTCGAGGTAAGCATACCAAACCTGAGCTGCTGGTTCGCAAATTCTTCCATCGGTGTGGTCTTCGATACCTGCTTCACGATCCACGGCTTCCGGGAAAGCCCGATCTTGTACTCCCGAGATTCCGTGTCGTAGTCAACGTGCATGGTTGCTTTTGGCATCAGCACCGAGGCTGTCGATTCGCCTATATGCCCGCGTCAAACCGTTCCTTCTGGCGTGACAAGCTCCAAGGCAACGTCCTGCGGGATCGACGCATCGATCGACAACTCAGACGGATGGGTTGGCGCGTTTTCACGCTATGGGAGTGCGAAGTTGAGGATGCGCGGCGACTAACGCGAATCGTCAATGCAATCAGGGGAAGCGCATGAGTCTCGACGTTCGTCGGTGGATCGAAACCGTCTCGGGTGAGGGCTGGCGCTGGTATGTCAAGCGCCTTTCCGGAAACGACACGCTGCTGAACAAGTCGCATCAGGCGGGACCATACATCCCGAAGGAGATCATCTTTCGGCTGTTTCCGAGCTTCACACCATCACAGGACAATCCTCGCGCGTCGTTCGGCGCAAGCATTGACTCCCACAACGTCGAAGCGTTCCCCACGGCCATCTGGTACAACAACAAGTTGCGAGGCGGAACGCGCGATGAGTGTCGTATCACGGGTTGGGGTGGCAAGACCTCGCCGCTGCTGGATCCCGACGCGACTGGAGCCATCTGCGTCTTCGCGTTCCATCAGGAACCAGGTCGCGACGTAGATGTATGCTGCGTCTGGCTCTGCGAGGCAGTCGAGGAAGAGGATGCAATCGAGGATCGCCTTGGACCAGTCGAGCCGGGGATCGCGCTTTTCTACGACGCCTCAGGGAAGGCAGCTCATCCAGTAGAGGCGCAACTTCGCGACTCTCCGTGCCAACTGAAATCGGAGGAGATTCCTTCGGACTGGCGGTTGAGCTTTCCCCAAGCTTCACAGATTGTGAGTTTGGCAATCGAGCGTCTTCCCACGGCGCTGAAGCAGAGTCCTGATGACCGACTGCTGCGACGACGCGAGTGCGAATATGCAATCTTCAGATCCGTCGAAGACATCGTCGCGATGCCTCGCATTCGAGAGGGATTCGCGACCGTCGATCTTTTCGTCGACTTCGCCAATTCTGTCACCAATCGTCGAAAGTCTCGAGCCGGCGCATCGCTCGAACTACACACTGGCAGGATCTTTACGGAAGAGAAGCTGACACATTCCCACGACGAGGTGTCGGAAGGCAGCAAACGCCCGGATTTTTTGTTTCCCTCTGCCTCTGCGTATCAGGACGGCAACTACCCGCCTGACAACCTGCTAATGCTGGCCGCGAAGACGACCTGCAAAGACCGATGGAGGCAGATACTGAACGAGGCCGATCGAATTCCGAAGAAGCATCTTCTAACTCTGCAGCGGGGTGTATCGCCCAATCAGTTCGCGGAAATGAAGGCAGCAGGGGTTACGCTCGTCGTGCCGAAGTCTTTGCATGAACAGTACTCGGATACTATTAGACCCGAACTTCTCTCACTTACGGACTTCATCAAACTCGCCCGATCAAAAGCTGGTTAGCAAATTCTGAGAGAGGTGGAGGACGGGTAAGTCATTGAGCGGTAATCGATTAGGTATTCAAACAGGAATACCTCACGGGCGCATGTCGCTCACACGTTCAAAATTGGCGTTATTGGCTGAGCACTAACCACGGTGGCGGCATGTCGGCGGTTCGGGGCTCCCCCCACCGTTTGCGCGATCGGCGGCTTAACGTCGCCCGCAGTAGGCCGACGAAATTCCGTCCTCAGTTTGTCCTCAGTTTCTCCCTGCAGACCCCGTCATCCGTGCCGGGAAAGTCCGGCGCCGACGCTCGGAACTCCCTCAGAATCGAACACGGTTAAGAATTGATTTCCCATCGAGATACCGGCATGTCTCGACGCGGATTGGGGTTGCACTGCCGGACCGCGATCGGTTGCCTGGCTTGATTCGGGAGCAGGAGGTCGCTGGTTCAAATCCAGTCGCCCCGACCATTAAAGAATGAGCCCCGCAACCAGCCTGGTTGCGGGGCTTTTTCCTGTCCTGCACTCCGTCTGTGATTTCCCCCGATTGGAGATCTCTGATCGACCGGTTCCCCAGCGAGCGAACCGATTACCGCCTCGACTTACGATCCCGTCGACGACAGCCCGATGTTCTTCGTCCAGTACCGCGCCGTCTGATGACTCGTCACCGTCACATCATTCGAGAGAAACCAGTTCGAGTTCTCGACGCCGACGTCCACGAGCACCCAGGTGTTCTTCGCGATGACGCCCGGCAGCACCGTCTGGACGAACATGCCTTCGTTCTGTCCGGCAGGCCAGCGCTGTGTCGACCAGGCCGGCGCATCTTCGTCGGTGACCTCGTTCTGCCATCCCACGAGCGGGTAGTAGTACACGCGCGGTCCGACGGTCGGCGAAGTCACCTGCGCGTAATACCGCAGTCCCTGCTTGAGGTCGATCGTCGACCAGCCCCATTCGTCATACACACTGCCCGAGTAGTGGCTGTTGATCACCTCGAGCAGATTGCTCACGCGCACCTGGCCCAGGGCGGGCATCTGAAACCATTGGCGCATCGCGGAGCGACAGACGACGGACGATTCATCATAGTCCGAGGCGTCGCTCACCGCGCACGCCGTGCTCGAGCCCATCTCGCCCGTCTGAAAGCTGAGGAAGAAGTTGAACGTCGGCGCAGTCATGTCATCGCTCGAGTCGCCCTTCGAAAAGAAGTTGTGCGCGAACGACGAGGACCCGCTGAACGGCGGCAGGAAGGTGTGATTCCGTTTCCGGGAGCTCTCGGCCGGAGCGCTCTCGCCGTGCCCGAGCGTGCGGTCGAACAGGGCCGCCAGCTTGCCCGCGTAGTCGAGACCGAGATTGTGGAACGCGTTGCGATCGACTCCGATGCTGTCGAGAAAGGCGTGGGACTCGTTGACCAAGCGCCGACGGAGCGCGTCGAACTGCGCCGCGCTCTCCCGGCCGAGGACGATGTTCTGGCGCGCGGCCTTGAGTGTCTGCTTCTGGAGCGCTCGCGCCGCCTGATACTTGTCCAGGTGCGACTCGCCGATGATCTGTCGCAGATGCGCTTGAAATTGATCGGCGGCGGCCCGACGGCCGTCATTGAACGCCTTTCCTTCCGCGGCACCCTGCCGCCGCAGCTCGATCGACGCTTCCGTCATCTGCCAGTAGGCGTCGTCGGGCAAGCCCTCGACGCGTCCGGCGTGCATGTCCGCCGTGTGCACTTCCGCCGTGTACATCGGCGCGGTTTTCGTCTCTGCCGTCTCCATGGTTCTCCTGGCCGGACTGTTCGAAGGCCCGGCGGCGGATGAGACGTCGTTGCGCATCGCGCGGCCGGAGCGCGGCGTCGCGTCACCCAGTCTACGGCTGAAATGAACAATCTCCTAGACGATATGCGCTGGTCCGAGCAGAAACATCTGAGAATTCTCTAATATTTCCGTGAACGCATGATTAGGCTGGAGCGGAGCGAACGTTCTCGTCGGCCCTCACCGCTCGTACTTCCACACCTCGAATCGCTGGTATGGTCCGAACGCCAGATACCCGTTCGCGAGCAAGCGTTTGAGCCCGACGATCAGCCCGCTCAAGGTCGGCCATTCGGCGATGCCGAAATTCGGGTCGAGCAGCAGCCAGTGCTCGCCGGCCCACCGATAGAACAACAGCGCGTGGCCCTTCGTCCGCGCGTTATTCAAGAATCCGAATATGAAGAACGTCGGGACCGTTCGGACGGTGTCGAGAAAGTGCGAGAGTGCGATCTCGTCGTACTGCAGGCTTCCGCTCGTATCTGCTGTCTGGCGCAAACCGGACGCCGACGCCATGAGCCGGATGCGGTCCGCCCATCCCGGACCGCTCTGGACCCACTGCGCCGCCTCGACATAGTCGTCCTCCGACGGAATGTGGAGATTGTTGATGTCGCACATGAACTTCGCGCAGATGCTGACGCACGCGCCCTCGTTGATGTACAGTTTGTCCGCGACGTAGTCTTGCGACGATTTCTCGACCATCTTGCCGGTTTGTCCGAGGCTGCGTTTGAGCTGATTGGGCATGCGGTTGAGTCGCCTCGTGATGAGTTTCCAGGACGTGCCATGGGGCAATGATACCGCTGGGCCGGAAGCGAATCGACCCTTACGATCGGGCGTGAGCCGGCGGCGCCGATTCGGAACAGCGCGGACGCTCGCCCATGAACAACCTGGCGATCTCGATGGCCCTGCGCCTCATTCACATCGTGTCTGGAGTGCTGTGGGTCGGCGCCGCGACGATGCTGGCCGCCTACGTCGTCCCCGCGGCGCGGGCGAGCGACGACGGCATGCGATACATGCGCCAGCTCATTTGGGTACGGAATCTTCCGCGCTACTTGAACGTGGTGCTCGGACTTTCCGTGCTGTCCGGCCTCCTGCTGTATGGGAATTTCCTGATGATGACGCGCGGCGCATGGCTGACGTCCCGGCGCGGCATCGTTCTCGGGCTTGGGGGTCTCGCGGCGATCATTGCCGCGGCGGTCGCGACGTTCGTGGCCGCACCGGCCATTCACCGCGCGCTCCAGCTGGCGGAAAAAGGTCCGAGTGAGCGCGACGTGGCGGCCGCCTCGCTGCGCCGCTACGGAAACGCGATGTGGTTGGTGGTGGCGCTCCTGCTCGGCACAGCCTCTATGATGGCGATCTCGCGCTACTTCTGACCGCGCTGCCACTTCGCGAGCTCCTGGCGAAATGGTGGGTGCGTCGTCGAGGTTCCGACGGTAGCCATCGCGATCGATGAAGGGGCCGAATGACAAATATTAAGTTTTTCTAATCAACCGGCCGCGCGAGTGGTATGTGAGCTCGCATCCTACCGGCCGACGTCAAGCCGTGCTACCTTCTCGCTCCCGGCTGTCAGATAACTAGAAAGTACGACTTCGACAACCGACGACGGTTGCACGGCCTCCCCGATCCCGCCGCGCCCGACTCCCCCCGACAATCGTCATGGCCAAGACACCGTTTACGGTCGCCGACTATCTGCTCACGCGACTGAAACAGCTCGACGTCACCGAGATCTTCCAGATTCCGGGCGACTACGTCCGCAACTTCACCACGGCGCTCGAGGTCTTCCCGGGAATCAAGACGATCGCCGCGATCAACGAGCTCGATGCCGCGTACGCAGCCGACGCGTACGCACGCACGCGCGGGCTCGCGGCCGTGTCGCTGCAATTCGGCGTCAGCACCTTCAGCGCCCTCAACGCAATCGCCGGTGCGTGGGTGGAGCGCAGCCCGATCGTCGTGATCACCGCGACGCCGGGAGCGGACACGCGGAACATCACCGACATGTTCGGCGTGCTCTATCATCACTCGACGGGCAACCTCGACGCCGACCGGAACGTGTACGACAACGTGACGGTGAAGGCCATCACGCTGAGCACGAACGTCGGCGCCGAGGCGCAGATCGACGAGCTGATCGTGGAAGCGCTCACGCATCGCCGACCGGTGTACATCGCGTGCTACCGCGAGGTCTGGGCCGAGCCGTGCTCGCGGCCGCCGTCCAAGCCACTCGAGCCGCGCATGGTCCAGAGCCCGCGACTGGCGCTCGAGAACGCCGTCGACGAGGCGTGGACGATGATCACCCGCGCGAAGAAGCCGCTCATCCTCGCCGGAGTGGAGGTGCTCCGATTCGGACTTTCGGATCTGCTCCAGCGGATCATCGACGCAAGCGGGTTCCTCTACACCACGACGACCCTCGGCAAGACGGTGCTCGACGAAACGGGGAGCAAGTTCATCGGCACCTACTCCGATGCCGCATCGGTCGACAGCGTGCGGCAACTGGTCATGGCCTCCGACTGCGTCCTCACGCTCGGCGACATCATCACGGACGACTACCTCGTGTTCATCCAAGCCCAGTACGCCAATATGGTGCTGGCGACGACGGATGGCGTGCGCGCGGGCTATTTCAAGTACGGTGACGTCACGATGAAGGACTTCATGGAAGCGCTCTTGAAGAAATTCAAGAACGCGAAAGGCTATCCGATCAAGGCGGTGGCGCCGAAGCAACCCAGGTACCCAAATCCGTGGGCGGCCAACTCCGATCCGAAATTCAACGATCAGCCGGACGTGCTCACGTACAACCGCTTCTTCCAGCATTCGATGAAGTTCTTGCAGGACGAAGACCTGCTGGACGAGATCGTGATGACGTACGGCGTCAGCTCGGCGATGTATGTCGCGACCAACGCATACGGCTTGAGCAAGGGCAGCTTCATTTCGTCCGCGGCCTGGCAGTGCATCGGATTCGAGACGGGCGCGGCGTGCGGCGCGCAGCTCGGCAGCGGCAAACGGGCCTGGACCGTCGCGGGCGACGGCGCATTCATGATGGGGTGCCAATCGCTCTCGACGCTGGCGCGCAACAAGCTCAATGCGGTGTTGTTCGTGATGAGCAACCAGGTGTACGCGATCGAACAGGTGTACGTGAACATCTCGGCGTTCGAGGCAGGGCCGAAGCACAAGTTCGACACCTTCGATCTGCTCCCGAAGTGGGACTATCTCGCGCTCGCGAAGGCGTTCGGCGCCGAGGGCATGCGAGTGTCCACGGTGGCGGAGCTCAACGAGGCGTTGCCACGAATCGCAAAGATCAAGGACAAACCGGTGCTCGTGGAAGTCGTGATCCCCGAGAAGGACTTGCCGCTCCAGATGTATCGCCTCGGCATCGAATGATGCCGTTCGCCACCGTCCAACACGTCAACCCAGAACTCTCATGACGCAGAAGACCTATTCCATTTTCGGCGCGGGCGCCGCGGGCCTCTACACGGCGTGGCGGTTGTTGAAGGGCAAGGCGAAGAACTCGAAGCTCGAGTCGAAGCACCTGGCCAAGGGCGACACACTCGAGCTCTACGATTGGGGCAAGTACGATTTCAACAAGAGCAATCCGGGCACGCGCTCAGCGGGTGCGCGTGTCTGCACCTGGTTCTACAAGAACGATCCGAAGAACGCGTACGTCGAGCTGGGCGGCATGCGATACTCGTTCTGGGACAAACAGGCGAAGGACGCGAACAACGGGTTGACACCGGGTCATCGCGTCGTGACGGAGGTGATCGAGCAGCTGGGGCTCGACAAGTACTCCGTTCCATTCAATGTCACGAACAACCAGCTGTTCTATCTGCGGCAGAAGAATTTTTACCTGAACGACGTCAACTCGAACAACCCGGCGCCGTACAACATGAACAACTACGGCGCGACGGTGTCGCCCGATCAGGGGTTCACGGCCGTCGAGAACCTGGCGGTGACGGCGACAACGGGCCCGCAGACCCGCCGGCAGTGGTGCGAGTTCTATAACAACGGCGAGATCACGGTCACCCTCCCCGACGCGTCGGTATTTCAAAAGGGTGATCTGCTGAAGGACATCGGGTACTGGAACCTCCTGTACGACCAACTCGGCTGCGAGGGCTACGACTACGCCGCGGACGGCAACGGCTACAGCTCGAACGTGATCAACACCAGCTCGGCGGTGTCGTTCAACATGAACAACGAGTTCACGCCGGGCAGCCAGTATCGCACGCTGTCGATCGGGTATTCGGGGATGTTCAACGCGCTCTTCGACGAGATCGTGCGGCTGTGCAAGGAAAAGGGCGTCGGCTTCAAGTACCATCCGGACACACGACTGCACTCGATTCTCTGGAAGAACGGCAAAGCGGTATTCACGTATGCCACGCGCAAGAAGCCGAACGTCGCGGCGGGGACGCGCGAAGCCGATGCGGCCTGGCTCGCGATGCCCCGCGCGGCGATCGATCTCGTCGCGCAGGCGACGCGATTCAACAAACCGCCGGCCGGCACCGTGGACGTGCTCAATCACGACAAGGTGAATCTCTACCTCGAATCGACAATCATGCAGCCGTCGTACAAGATCGGCATGTTCTTCGACCAACCCTGGTGGTCGCCGGATGCGCCGAATCTGACCAACCCGCCGACGTATCCCGCGCAGATCACCGGGTTCGTGATCACGCCGGACGTGATCGAGAGTCTTCGCAAGGAAAAGTTTCCGGCCAATGCTCTCAAGGCTATGCAACTTCTGATGTACTCGCCGTTCACGTCGGCGACGGAGCTGGTCAAGCAGATCGAGGCGTCCACCGGGCAGGCACTCGCCGTTGGTGAGGTGCAGGAGCTCACGGCGGCGGCGCGGCGCGACACCATCGGGCCGAGCGTGTCGAACTCGCCAATTCGCATGGTGGTGTATTTCGGCAACAACGCGACCGATCAGCACCAGACACCGGTATATGGCATGCTCGCGAGCTACGACGACGAGGACAACACGACCTTCTGGCAAGAGCTGGAGCTGGGCGCCAAGAACCAGCGCACGGTGCCGATCTCGCAGGACACGCAGCCGCTGGACGGCCCGCGTGTGGTGCCGAAGCGCATGGTGAAGATGCTTCGGAAGATGCTCGCCGAGTTACACTATGGGCCGAACTCAAACTACACCTCCGTGCCGGAGCCGCTCGAGGCTCGCTACGTGGACTGGTCATTGCCGCCGTTCAACGCGGGCTACCACGAATGGGCGCCGCACTTCGACATCGCCGACGTGCAGCGCAAGATCCGCAAGCCGTCGCAGCTGATCGCCGGCAAGGACGCGGACATCTTCATCGTCGGCGAGGCGTACTCGAACGATCAGGCGTGGGTGGAGGGCGCGTACTGCACCGCGGAGTCGGTGTTGAACGATTTCTTCGGCATCGAGCCGATCATCGACAACAAGCAGTACCCGTTCATCTGCCCGGAGTAGCGTGATGACGAACCGGATCACGACATCTTCGGCGGACACGATGTTACGTCAAAGTCTGCCAGATCTTGTAATTGATATCCAGGTTCATCACGGTGCAGCCCTCCGGCGCGACGAGCTTCTTCTTCATGTCGTGCTCCGGATCCGTGTACGAGCGGTACACCGAGAACTGCAGATTGCCGTTCGGCGCGCTCACGTAAATGCCCATGCGGGTCGTGTTGTCGCGGTGAATCGTGTAGGTCAAGCTGTGCGTCGTCTTATGCTCGTTGAAGATGGTATAGAGCTCTTCGCGGTCGGCGGTTGATCCCTCCCCCGTCGGAAATATCCACACATCCGTCGGCTGCACGAGCTCGATGATCGGTTGGATGTACGTCTGCCACTCGCCGAGCAGCTTCGATCGATTGCCATTTTTGCCGGGCAGATGAAACAGCGCACCGACATTGGTCTGCGCGTTGTGGAGCACCACCGGCGAGCACGTGCTGAACTGTCCGGTGTAGAAGCTGAAGTTGTTCATGTTGCCGATGGCGGCCTGTCCGGTATAGATCGCAACGGTGATCATCGCCGGGCCTCACATCGGGATGAGCCAGCACGGTCCACGCGGCTGCGGCAACTGCTCGAGCGATGAGAGTTTACTCGCGCTGCCGGAGCCGGCGCCGATGACCCGGCTCGTCGCGTCCCGGATTCTCGCGTCGATGGGGATGCTGCAGGCCGTACGCTAGTCATCGATGGCGATCCAGTTCGAGACATTGATGTCCGGATTCAACAGCGTGCATCCGCTCGGCGGGGGCTTCTTGTGGCGCGCATCGTAGATCGGATCGTCGAACGACCGCATGACCGAGAACTGCGGCATTCCGTTCGCGAGGCTCACATAGATTCCCGACCGCGGCGTATTGTCACGGTGAATCGTGAAGCTCGCATTGTGCGTGGTCGTGTAGTCGTTGAACATGCCGGCGAGCTCCTCGCGATCGGCGGTGCTGCCGCCGCCGGATCGAAAGACCCAGACGTCGGTTGGCTTGATCAGCTCGATCATCGGCTGAATGTACGACTGCCACTCGACGAGCAGCTCCGACCGTGTCCCGTTCTTGCCGGGCAGATGAAACATGCCGCCGACGTTCGTCTGAGAGTTGTATAACACCACCGGCGAGCAGGTGCTGAACTGCCCCGTGTAGAAGCTGAAGTTGTTCATGTTGCCGACAACGGCTTGGCCGGTGTAGAACGCGACGGTAAGCACGCCGTTCCCTCACATCGGCAGGAACCAACAGGGCACGTGCGTGTGCTTGAGCGGTTTGAGCGATGAGAGTTTACTCACGCTACCCGAGCCCACGCCGACGATCTCGCTGGTCGCGTCGATGTACGCATTGCCCGCGGTCTTCACGGTCGCGCGGATCGTCGCCTTCTGGGTCCGCTGCAGCGTTACGCGCGCCGTGGCGGTCCCGGATTGATCCGTTGTCACCGACGCCGGCGTCACGACTCCATGATCGACCGTGAACCCCACGAGATGCTCGGCGACGCTGGCCTGGGAACCCGTCGGCACGCTCAACTTCACGACGACCTGAACCGAGTACGAGTCGGGACCGAGTCCGTGCGAGCCAAGTCCGTATTCGGGGCGCAGCTCGAGATCGACGTCCAGGCTCAGGTTCGGCGGCGGCGTTGGCTTGGAGTACCCACTCGTGAAGCTCGACCTCCGTTCACGGGAGAGGGTCGTCGTACCGCCGCTTCCGCGCGTCAAACTGTTGCGCCGCGGGCGCACCTGATTCTCGTTGGTCGTCACGCTGCCTTGATAGCGGAGCTGCAGCACGGAGCTGTACGACAACTCGAGGCCGGTCGAGTCGTCGCGCAGACGTTGCATGGTCCATGGATCAATGCCGCCGCCCTGGATTTGCGGCGTCCCGTGCCACCCGCCGCCGCGCTGAATCACCCACACCCCATTTCGCCGCAATCCGCTCTCATTACCGACGCTTGCATCGCAGTGCACGAAGTAGCCGCCATTGCGCACGGGAACGGCATTCAGCTGCGTCGTGAAGTCGTGCGGATTCGTGGCGGAGATGAACACCTCGACGTCGAGGCTCGCGGGGGCCGCCTCGTTCGCGAGATTCTGATCGTTGATGTCCCCGCACACCTCGATGCCGCACCGCCTTCCCTCGACGCGAAACAGCTGGCTGCCGACTCCGGGCGAGAACAGCACGTCAGTCGTGAATCGGCGGCAGGTGCCATCGTCGAACTTCTTGTCGTACGTGTGATGGAGATTGGTCTTGTAGAAGATCGGCGTCGTGTTGAACCCGTCGTAGTTGTTCGTGCGGGTGTTGTGCAGGTGCGGCACCTGGCGCGCCCGCCGCCACGCGATGCTTCCGGGAACGAACACCATTCGATAATGCTGCTTCGCGATGCCTTTCAGCTCGGCGAGCAGATCGTTTTTTTCGTTTTCCTCATACAACGTCCACGTCTGTCCGGCCGGGCCGCCGGGCGCGATCGCCTTGACGAAATAGTATTCCGGCGCCGCGAAGAGAACGATGGGCTTGTTTACGCCGAGGTTCGCCGCCGCCGTCATCGCGTTCTCGTAGGCCGCGGCGGCGATTTGGGCGAGGTGATACAACTTGAGGTTGGTGGGCCAATTGGCCGACTCGAAGACGTCGACGGGCCAGATGCTCGCGAAGAATTGGCGCATGTGCCGGCAGGGCGAGGGCGGAATGACGCCACGTCGTCGCGGCCAAGTCTAAAGTGCAGCTCCGCGCAAAGCGCCGGAAGATGCGGTCCGCCGTGAGCGCTCAGCCCGCGCCGGCGCCCTTGAGCTCCTCGAGCACGCTCCGCTCCGACCACGCCAGCATGCTTCCGCGAATCGCCTTGGTGACGCGACCGCTCCGATCGACGAACACCATCATCGGCAAACGATCCATATGATGCGCCGCGAGCCACGCCGAGTCGGCGCCCACGGGCTGCGCGATCGAGCTGCCGAGATCACCCCAATAGCCCGGTGACAGCTGCGCCGGCTGCGCGGTCGCCGTGACGACCTCGCCGGCCGGGACTGACTCGAGCAACTCGGCGACGTGCGCACGCTGCGCGTCGCACTTGGGACAGTCACACTGAAAGAGATACACGACGTGCGGCACACCGGCGTCGCGCAGCGTCATGCTCTCTCCGTTCGCCAGCGGCAGATCCGCGAGCGATGCACCGTCGAGCTCGTGGACGACTTCCCAATCGGTGCGGGCCAGCTGACGCGTGCGCTGCGCCAGCCAGTGCGCGAGCACCATACCGACGACGAGCGATACCACGACGAGCGGCAGTGCGCTGCGTTGCGGCTTCGGTTGACGGACAGCGGGACGACGCGGGCGAGGCTTCATCTTTGGGAGTATCGGCCGATTCACCCAGAGAATTCACCGATCGGCCTTGGACTCAGCGCGGCACGGATTCGAGTGCGAGCAAGCGATCGAGCACCGCGTTCGGTACGGCGAACGCCGAACCATGCCGAATGCCGCGCGGTGTCTGGAGCGAATCCGGGAACGGCTCCCAGTGCGTGAAGTCCGTCGTTCGCACGGCGCCGTATCGTCCGCGGGTGTAGTAGTCGAAGTACACGTACCAATAGTCGCCGCTGTGGAGCACCGACGGTCCTTCGGTGTCCTTGTCGGTGAACGGCGAGGAGGCGGGACCGTACGGCCCAGTCGCGTGGGCGCTCGATGCAATGCGCAGCGCACGTACGGGCGGATAGAAGGTCTCGTCCTTCATCACCAGATAGTACGTGTCGCCGCGCTTGGCGATCGTCCCGTCGATGGCGCAAAAACCGCCGTCGTACAGCAGTCGCGTGGGCGAGTACGTCGTGAAGTCCTTCGTCGTCACGTAATACAAGCGGTGATCGGCGCGGCCGCGCGAGGTTCGCTGCGCCAACGAGTCGGTGGCGGGAAAGCGGCCCGGGATGGCGGATGCAAAGACGATCACGAACTCCTTCATCGCATCATCGTAGAACAGATCCGGCGCCCAGGTGTTGAGCGCCGTCGGCTCATGCGCCATCACCGGCACGCGCGTTTGCTCGGACCAGTGAATGAGATCGGGTGAATGCGCAACGCCGATCGCATGGTCCGTCCACGAGATGGTCCAGACCATGTGGAACATGCCGTCAGGTCCGCGCAGGATGGACGGATCGCGCATGAGCGCGGCGGTCGTATTCCATTCCTGCCAACCACGCCCCGCACCGGTCAACGCGGGAGCGATCACTGCGCGGCCGCCGTTGATCGGCCGCCACTGAATCCCGTCGCGACTATAGGCGAGATGGACGCCGTCCTCTCCGTTCCGCGTGAAGTAGGAGAAGAGAAACGCGTTTCGCGTGACGGGCGCCTGGCGCGTGACACGACCACATGCGCCGAGCGCCGCCGCCAGAACAACGGGGCGCGCGACGGCGCGGAGCCCGCGGTACATCGTCAGCGCGGGCCTCTATTTGGCCGCACTGCGCTGCCCGCCTGCATCGGTTGCGCGGCGGGTCCATTGCCCGCCTTTAGAATTCTCTGACGATCCGCGTACGTCTCGCCGCTGGTGATCCACCTGGCCGCAGGCTCGCCCTTGAGATAGTGGCCGAACCACTCGAGCTGGCGCTGGAGATAGTCCGCCTGACTCTCGGGCCGCGCGACGTTGTGATTCTCGCCTTCGTAGACGAGATACACGACGTCCTTGCCCAGTCGGCGCCCGAAGTTGTAGACCTCCTGACTCTGGAACGGATTCACGTTGCCGTCCGCGTCACCCTCCTCGAGCAACAGCGGCGTGTGCAGCGAATCCATCGAAAAGACGGTGGAGTTGCGGATGAACGCCTGCGGATCTTCCCACAACGACACCTGCATGCGCTCCTGGCTCGTTTCGAAGTGTCCCGACTCCGGCAATCCGGTGTTGCCCGACGTGTAGCCGTAGAAGCTCACGAGATCGGTCAGCGGCGCGCCGGCGATCGTCGCCGCGAATGTGCCGTGATTGTGCACGGCGTAGAACGCCGACTGATACCCGCCCCACGAGTGCCCCATGTTCCCGACACGCTTCGGATCGATGTCCGCGACGCGCGAGAGGACGGCACGCACCGCCGACTCCACGCAGTCGAGTCCCGAGTATCCGGGATTGCGCGCCTGAAACACGATGTCGGGACGCAATACGAAATAGCCGTTCTGACTGAACACCTGCGTGTTGTACGGATTGCGGTAGTTCGGAACGATGTACTGATGCAGGTGCGACGACAGCTCCTCGTAGTAGTACACGACCATCGGATACTTCTGCCCGGGCTGATAGTTCGCCGGATAGGTGAGCATCATGCGCAGCGGATCGCCGCGCCGATTGGTGTAGTTCATCAACACCTGCCTGCCCCACGCGTACTCGCTCTGGAACGCGTTCGTGTTCGACAGCCGTTGTGGTTGCGATGACGTCGTGCGCAGCACGAAGATGTTGGGCGATTGCGCGAACGTCTGCTTCCGGAACATGTACTCGTCGGCGCGCGCCGCCTTGCGGAGCGCGCCGACCGATTCGTTGCCCCACACGATCGGTTGCACTCCCTGCCCGATCGTCACGCGCGCGTAGCCCATCTGCTTCGTCTGCTGCGCGATGCCCAACAGCATGATCGGCCGTGCCGGGTCTATCGTGCGCTCTTCGCTGCCCGGCTGACATGGAATCGGATCGCCGTTGCGATAATCGCCGCTCGGTTGCCCGCGCGGGCCATATCCATCGTCGTTCGTTTCTTCCGCGCAGCGATATTGCGTCGAGTCTTCGCGCCCGCGCGTGAGGCGCGCGGCGTTCGACCCGTCGAGACCGACGTTCCACAGATCGAATCGGTCGTAGACGATGACGGACTTCTCGCCCGTCGTGAAGCCGGCGAGCCCGTACGCACCATGCTCCGGCACCGGATGGTCGTCGGCGGTGTTCACGAAACTACTATGAATGCTTCCCGTCACGTTCGTGCGCGCGCCATTTGTCGCGTCGAACGCCCACCACTGCTCGCCCTGTTCATAGAGCGCGTAGCGGCCGCTCGGGCTCACGATCGGATCGAAGTGCGCTTTCGAAACGATCAGCGTGCGCTTGCCCGTGGCCGGATCGACGAGATACGCATCGCGAACGGCGCGACCGGACATGTACTCCGCGGCGTACGGCGCCTCGGTCGTCGCGAGCACGACGTTGCCGCGCTCGGAGATCTGCATCGTCTCCGTCAGATCATCGGTGAGCCGAACGGGCGCGTTCGCCGAGCCGACGTGCCACGCCGCGAGCAACGTTCGCTCGCGATCCTGCGTCGCGTTCACTTCCTGTTGATGAAACTCTCGCACGTCCTTGGCATGCCAGACCTGCACGCGCACCGGCGGCAGCGCGTCTGCCGTGCGGCGTTCCGGCTGCGGCCGCGGCTCACGTGCCGCCACTCCGAAGAAGATCGTGCTGCCGTCTTCGCTCCAGCGCGGCACGCGATACGCCGCGATGCGCATCGGAACGCCCGAGCCGAGTTTGTCGGAGCTCACTTCGTGCGGCGTTGCTCGTTCGGCGCCAACGTTCGTCCATGCGACGAGCGTGTACGCCGTGTCGGTGAACGCGCTATCGCCGTGGCCGCGAAACACGGCGAGATCGAGCGCGTGCGCGCGCCACGCCAATCCGGCATAGCGATCGTTGCTTGCCGCCAGCGGACGCAATGCGCCCGAACGAGCGTCGAGCAATTGCACACCGTTGCCGGCGCTTCCTTCCGCGTCGATGAGCAACGCCAACTGCGAGCCGTCGTCGGACCAGGCGAGCTCCGCGACGTTGCCGATCGTGAGGTCCGTTCCTGACGTGAGGTCGCGGACGATCACATCCGAGGCGCGGCGTCCCGCTGTCGCCGGCCGACGCATCGCGATATGCGACCCGTCGTGGCTGAACGAGAACGATCGCGCATCGTCGTACGTCGTCGTCGCGCCAGTTGCGAGATCGATGATCTCGACTTTGCTTCGCGGGCCGCCGGAACTGGCGGTGGCCGGCGCTGCACCGCCGCCGCGGCCACCGCGCCCTCCACGCGCACCGCCCCCGCCACCCTGACCGGTATCCGCCGACACCACCAGCGCGAGCCACTTGTTGTCGCTGCTGATTTGCGGCTGCGCGCCCGACACGATCACCTGCTCGGCGCCGTCGACCTGACGGTAGTGCAAGTCATTGCGTCCGTTGCCGTGATGCACGGTGTACGCGACCACGTTGCCATTCGGCGACACCACCGCATCGTTGCCAAGGGTTTCCCATTTCGCGTAATCGGCGGCGGCGACCGTTGGTTTCTGTTGCGCGGAAACCGGCAAGGCGATGACCGACGCGATGGCGACGACGAACAGAGCTCGCTGCATGAGCTGTCCTCGAGTTGTCCTCGGACTGTATACGAACAACGGCCCACCGTCTTCGACGGCGGGCCGTTGCGGAGACACAAGTGCTACGTGCTACGCGTTTCGATCGATGCACCCGGTGAATTGCGGATTCACTTTCTCGCCGTCAGGCACCGGGAAGTTCACGTCTTTACCGTACGGCTGACCGCCCTTGAAGTACACGCCCGTCGGGAAGACGTTGTCCTGCGTGCGTCCGTACTGCCGAATGAGTCGGCGCAGGTCGCCCAACCGCTGGCCGCGGCCGAACGTCCAGAACGCCTTCTCGCGGAAGTAGAGCGAGGTCGCCGCATCCTGCGAAGCGGGCGTCGGCAGCGCGGCCATCGCGGCCGGCTGGAAGTTGCCATCCTTCGGCGGCGCGGCGCGCAACGAGTTGAGAATCGTCATCATGCCGGCGATGTCACCCGCCTTGAGCTTGCCCTCGGCTTCGATCAAGCGCGCGTCGAGACCAGAGACCATCGGCATCGGATCGTCGCGGCCTTTCCAGATCTGCTGCAGGAAGAGCGGCGTCGTACCGTCTTCCGACTGCAGGTTCTGCGACTTGCCCGTCACGACCGGCACGCGCGGATCGTTCGCCGACGCGAATGGCAAGTTGTTCTTGATGATGTTCACCGAGCCGTTGAAGATGTCGAAGCTGTCGGCGACGGTCACGCGCGACACCGAGTTGTTGAGGAACCAGATGCCGTTGTCATCCGAGTTGCTCGATGGCGACGTGGTCCACAGATACTGAAACGAGGTCGGCACCGCCGACGTGGGAACCAGCGCGGCTGCCTGCGCCTGTTGGCCCAAGTCAACGAGAATGCGGGCCTTCACGATCAAAGCGGCCGCGCGCACCGCCACCGAGTTCGCGTCGGTCGCGGAGGCCGGCACGAGCGCGAGCGCGGTGTCGAGATGCGCCGACGCCACCGCGTACACTTCAGCGTTCGTCAACGGCTTGAACGATGGATCGGAGTAGTCGACCGAACCGTTCGTGTTCTTGCCCAGCGGAATGCCGTTGCAGTACGTCTCGGCCATCTGCATCTCGGTGAACCCGAGATTCATCCACAGCTCGGCGATATCGGCATTGTTGGTCGGCAGGAACGCCGTCATGCCGTTCAACGCGTCGCGCAGGTAGCCGCGAATCTGCGTCACCTGGCTGTAGCTCAGAATGCCGTTGTTCGTGGCGATCTGGCGCTGATCGATGTCCTGCCGGTCCGGCTGAAAATCAGCATTCTTGAATTCGTCGGCGAGGTTGCCCGACTCCTGCCACAAGCATTCGCCGCAGTCCGGCGTGCTGACCAGGCGCTTGACCTTGCCGAGCGCGCCGACCTTGAGGGCCAGCGCCGCGGCAGGCGACGAGACGGCCGAGTTGTCGATCAACCCCGGGTTCTGGGGTTGGAGCAGCTCGTTCTTCCAATCAGTGCACGCGGCGGGGAACGCCAGCCCGAGAGCGATCAAGACCGCCCATCGAGCGCGATTCGTATTCGTCATCATGAATTCGTCCTCGAAGGGATCAGTACTTGAGGTTGAGGCGGAGCGTGAAATACGTCGGCGCCGCGGCGGTCTGGAACTCGTTCTGATTGTCGCCCTGCGTCAGACCGTAGTTCGCTTCCGGATCGATGCCCGTGAACTTCGTCCACAGGTGGAGGTTGCGCGCGGCGAAGACGATGCTCGAGCCGGACTGCGCGCGCATACGGCGCGTGACTGCCACCGGCAGCTGGAGGGCCGCCGATGCTTCGCGCCAACGCCAGAACTGATCCGAGATGAAGTACCCCGCGCTCGTCTTGAACGTGGAGCCATTCACGACCGAGCCGTACGACTTGGCGACCACGCGAGCCTGCTGCGAGAGCGGCGAGGTCGGCACTTCGTCCTCGTAGCAGGAGTTCGGCGCCGTGTTGCACTGGAAGTTGTTCGCGCCGTCCTGTTCGTTGCCGCCGCCCTTGTAGTCGAACAGCGTGTTGATGCGGAGCCGGCGGCTGAACAGATCGAACCCGCTCTGAATCGAGAAAATGTCGCGCGGCACATTGTAGCCGTAGAAGACGAGCGAGTCGCCGCTGACGTGCACTTCGTTCACTTGCAGCACACCGTCGCCGTTGGCGTCGGCGTAGGTGTAGGGGCGATACCACTGTCCGTTCAGCGGATACCCGACGCGCTGCTGCGTCGTCGAGCCGCTGCCCAGAATGCGCTGCTTGTTCGTGTTCGGATCGATGCCCAGATCCAGCACCTTGTTCGAGTTGTGCGAGCCGCTGATCAGCACGTCCCAGCCGAAGCTCCGGCGGTCGACGAGCTGCGCGTTGACCTGCACTTCGTGACCCCAGTTCTGCGTGCCGCCGATGTTGATGAGCGGCGTGAGCTGCGCGGCCGCCGACGACGGCGCGAGCGAGACCTGGACCAGCGCGTCGTGGGTCTTCTTATTATAGAACGTGTAATCGACGTGCAGCCGGTTGTGCAGCATCTGCGACTCGAAACCCATCTCCAGCTCGGCCGACTTTTCCGGCTTGAGGTTCGGGTTGGCCAGCTGGCTCTCCGTGAGGCCCGGCGTATCGGTGCCCGTGGTCGAGGAGCGTGTCGGAACGCTCACCGAGCCCGGCGTAAAGATGGCGAGGCCGGCGGTAGCGCCTGGCTGTACGCCCGACGCGCCATACGCACTGCGGAAGCGGAATTGATCGAGCCATGAGTACTTCGGAAAGAAGTCTTCATCCGACGCGATCCACGACACGCTCAGCTTCGGATAGTACACCTGCTGGAAGTTCGTGCCGAAGGCACTGTTCTGGTCCGTGCGCATGGCGGCGGTCAGAAAGAGGCGGTCGCGAAGGCTCGCCTGCTCCTGCACGTACAGACCGAGCGTCTTCACGGCGGTCGGCTGGCGATCCTGACCAACGCGCGTCGCGGCCGCCGTCACCGTCGTCGCGCCCGGCGGGAGCGTCGTCCCGTTCGTCAGCGCCGAGTCGACTTCGATGTTCGTATAGTCGCCGCCGAGGCTGGTCTTGAAGTTCGCCCACGGCCGCGCGTTCCACGTCGACGTGCTCGAGAGCTTCCCCGAGAAATTCCGAACGTGGCTCATGTTGTCCGTCACGCGGCCAAGCTTCGCCGTCGAGCTCTGTGGAGGACATTCCGTCAGGCGGCACAGCTGGAAGAAGTCGACCGACGCCAGATCGATTCCCGTCGTGCCCTGGTTGACCATCCAGGAGAACGGACGCCACGACATGTCGGCGCTCGACGTCATGCGCTGCACGTCGTTCATCTGCGTGACCTGCATGATGTCGCCCGGCGACCACTGCAACGCGTCGTGCAGCGGCACACCGTCGGACTGATTCGGATCCTTGTCGAGGCCGCAGGGGAACGTGCCGCCGGGGCAACCCTTGTAGCCGTAGTTCTGCATGCCCGTGTAGTAGAGCGCGATGATCAGATCGCTCTCCGGCGGGATGCGGTTGTCCATCTTCGTGAAGCCGCTGTTGAAGTTGAGGTCCACCTTCGGGCTCAACGCCGCGGACAGGTTCGCGCGAATGCTGCCGCGCTGCTGCGCCTCAGGGTGGAACCACTCGTCGCGCACCGGAATGTGCAGCGAGTCGAAACGCTGCACATAGAAGTTCTGCATCTGAATCGGACCGGTTTCGTTGTCGATGTCACCGCTCACGAAATAGCGCAGCGCCTCGTTGCCGCCGTTCACGTTCATGCCCAGCAGGCTGCGATGGCCCATGTGCACGAAGGTGTTCTGCGGATCGGTCATGTAGTTGTAGCTGGTGATGCTGTCCGTCAGGCAGTTGCCCTGGAACTTGGCCGTGGACATCGTCGGCAGCAGGCAGCGAATGCTCGCCGAGCCGGGCTTCGCCGGATTGTGGCCGAAGTTGGCGTACATCGGCTGCCAGGGTGTGCGATCGTCCACCATGCCGCCCTCGCCGGTCCAGCTCCACCGCGTCGAGCCCGCGCGGCCTTTCTTCGTCGTGATCACGACGACGCCGTTCGCGGCGTTCGTGCCGTACAGTGTCGCCGCCGACGGGCCCTTCACGATCTCGATGTCCTCGATGTCGTCCGGGTTCAGCGCGTTGAGCAACGAGAAGCGCGTGTCCGTGCCCGACGTCATATTGTCGGCCGCGAAGCGCACGCCATCCACATAGTAGATCGGCGCGTTGCTCAAGCTGATCGACGACGAGCCGCGAATGCGGAGCGTCGGCGCGCCACCGAGGGTCGAGGCGGGCAGCACCACGACGCCTGGCGACTTGGCGGTGAGCAGATCGGCGACGTTGTTGATCTTCGTCTCCTCGACGCGCTTGCCGACGTCACCGAGCGTGGAGACGGCATTGCCCAACTCGACCTTGCGCTGCTGGCCGGTAGCCGTCGTCACCACTTCCTCGAGCTGCGCCACGGCGACACTGAGCTCGAAGTCCGCGGTCGTCGGTTGTCCGGCCGTCACGGCGACGGCCTGCTTCTTCGACTGATAGCCGACGCGCAACACCTGCAACTGCGCGGTGCCGGCCGGAATGTTCCGGAGGGTATACTTGCCATCCTCACCGGTGGTCGTCGCGATCGTCGTGCCGATCACCAGCACGCGCGCCTCGGCAAGTGGTTGCGCCGAACCTTGCGCGGTCACCTTGCCGGTGATCGTGCCTTGTGCGCTCAGGCGTCCCGCTGCGCTCAGCAGCGTGAGCGCGGCGCCGGCTGCCGCAAGAATTCTCCAGCGTCCCAAATTCATGACTGTTCTCCTCCAGGGAGGTCGGGCGGGGGGTCAACATACTGCACGTACTGCAACAAGCTCCGACGGAGGCCGTCGGCGGTAGGTGCGGAATAGGATTGGCGGGAATTGCCGAATGCGCCGGGTGGCGGCGCTCAGGAATTAGCGAGGGACGCTATAGGACGGTATCAACATCGTCAAGAACCGCACGGGTGAAGTTTTTCGTCACATCACACCGCTGCACCGCTCGGGCGCGCTCACTGTGCTCACTGGTGCGAAACGCGGCGCTCGAGCACCTTTGCGATACAGAACTGACGCCCAGCCTGAGGAGAACTCGATGCCACCGACTGCCCGCCGCCGCGTACTCCAGCGTACGGCTGCCAGTATGCTCGCGATCGCCGCCGCCGGATTGCCGGCGCGCGCGCAGCAAACGACACCAACCAAACCACTCCCGACACCGGAATCCGTGATCGGCTTCCCGGTCGGCGCCGACTACAAGTTGTTCACGTACGACCAATCTATCGACTACTTCAAGCGTCTCGCCGCCGCGTCCAGCCGCGTTCGGCTGATCACCGTCGGCAAAACGTCGTACGGTAAGGCGTGGACCGCCGCGATCATTTCGTCCCCGGCGAATCTTGCAAAGCTCGAACACTTTCGCGACATCAACCAGCGCCTTGCGCATCCCGCGGGACTGAGCGACGCCGACGCGCGGAAGCTCGCCGCCGAAGGCCGCGCGTTCGTCGACATCTCAGGCGGCTTGCACGCGTCGGAAATCGCCGGCTCGCAGCACACGCCGCTCATCGCCTACGAGCTGCTCTCGCGCGCGAACGAACCCGACGTCAAGGCGATTCTCGACAGCGTCGTGTTCTTCCTGTGGCCGTCGATCAACCCCGACGGGCAGGACATCGTCGTGAACTGGTGCCGCGCGCGCGACTCCATTCCCGGCCATCCCGCGCAGATCGCGCCGATGGAGCTCTATCAGAAGTACGTCGGCCACGACAACAACCGCGACTCGTACATGCTGAACGTCATCGAGTCGCGCGTCATTCAGCGCACCTGGCGCGAGTGGGAGCCGCAGATCATTTACGTGCAGCACCAGTCGTCGCCGTTCCCGACGCGCATCTGGCTGCCGCCCTTCGCCGATCCTGTGGGCTTCCGCGTGCCGCCCATTCAGGCGCGTGAAGTCAACGCCATCGGAACGCGCATCGCCGAAGAGTTGGACGCGCACAACCAACCCGGCGCCGTCTCGCAGCTCGAGACCTACGACGCGTGGTACCCGGGCTACATCGACTACATGCCGATGTATCAGAACATCGCGGCGTGGTGGACGGAAACGCAGGGCGGCAATTGCGCCACCCCGCGCACGACGACGGTAGACAGTCTACCCCCGAATTACAAAGACCTTCGCCCGACCTCGCTCTACAACAGCCCATGGGCCGAAGGCACGTGGCACCTGCGCGACGCCATCGACTACATGGTCACCGCCGACTTCGCGACGCTCAACTACGCCGCGAAATTCAAGAACGAGCTGCTCTACAATCGCTACCAGTCGGCGCGCAACACCATCGCGCAGTTCAAGACGAGCGCGCCGTACGCGTACATCGTTCCGCAGGCGCAACGGGATCCCGTCGCGCCGGTCGAGCTGCTTCGCCGCATGGCGTTCATGGGCGTTCGCGTGCATCAACTCGATCGCGACGTGCAGTACAACGGCGCCACGTACGCCAAGGGCACATGGGTCATTCCCATGGACCAGGAGTACGCCCAGCTCGTGCGCGAGCTGTTCGAGCCGCAACGCTATCCCGATATGGGCGACGACACCCCGTACGACGCGGCGGGATGGACGCTGCCATATCAAATGGGTCTGAACGTCGTCGAAGCCACCACCCGCTTGCCGGCGGATTTCCGTTCGGCGATGAAGCTCGTGCAGGGCAAAGCCGTCGACTGGCATACGAATCCCGACGAACCATTCACCACGAACGCGATGGCCGCCGGCATCGTGCCGCCCGCGGGCGCCATCTCCGGTACGGGCAGCGTCATCCTGCTCGATCCCGCGCAGAACAATTCCTTCCGCTTCATCAATCGCGCGCTCGCCGAAGGGGCTGCGCTGCGCTACGCCCCAACGGCCGGGGCGGGCGGTCACGGCGCGTACGTCGTCAGTGGACTCGAGCGCGCGAAAGCCGACGCGCTCGCCCGCGAGCTGTTCGTGCGCGCCGATGCCGTCGAGAGCGCGCCGGCCGGCAGCGTCGCGGCACCGACGCGCATCGCCATCTACAAGGCGGCCCCCGGCAACATGGACGAAGGCTGGACGGAGTGGCTGCTCGACACCTACGGCTTCAAGTACACGCTCATCACGCCGGCCGATCTGCGCGCGGGAAATCTCGGCAACCGTTTCGACGCCGTCATCATCGGCTCGCAGAACATCGGCCCACTCGGCGGACGCGGTGGGCGCGGCGGCGGCGGCGGTGCTGGCGGCGGTAGAGGCGGCCGTGGGAATGCGGCGGCCGACAGCGCGGCAGCCGAGGGCGTGCGCGCGCTCGACGACTTCGTGAAAGGCGGCGGGACGATCGTCGCGTGGAATCAGGGCGCAACGGCCGCCGCGAACGCGCTGCGGCTGCCGGTTCGCAACGTCGTCGCGAACGTCAATCGCCGCGACTTCTTCACGGGTGGATCGATCATGCAGGCGATCACCGATCCGTCACAGCAGGTGATGGCCGGCATGCCCGACCGCGCCGACGTGTTCGTGTTCAACAGCCCGGTGTTCACGACGACCGACGGCTTCGAGGGATCGGTGCTCGCCAAATTCCCATCAGACGTTTCACCGCTCCGCTCCGGCTTCCTGAGCGGTCCGCAATACATCCAGGGCTTCGCCGCCGCGGTCGACGTGAAGCACGATCGCGGTCACGCGGTGTTGCTGGCGTTCCAGCCCGAATGGCGTGGGCAGCCGCAAGGAACGTTTCGCACCGTGTTCAACGCATTGTTCTTTGCGCGGGACGCCGCGGACTTGGCCAAACCGACGCCGGGCTTCTGGTCCGCACCGCCGGCACCCGCGCCGCGCGACACGGCCGCGGCGCGCGGCGGCCGAGGACGTCCGCCGCGCTAATCAACAGAACGTCAATGGGTTGAGATGCACCGCTCAGAGTGTGATCTTACGGATGTGCGCGCGTAGCTCAGCTGGATAGAGCGTTAGCCTCCGGAGCTAAAGGTCGCAGGTTCGAATCCTGCCGCGCGCGTCCGGGCTCACGTGTTCGAGCGTCCGTAAGTGTTTCAGAAATGTTCGAAGGTGTTCGAAGGTGTTCGAAAGGCGGGGCGCCCTTGTCGCCCCGCCTTTTGTTTTTCGCCCATACGCCCATACGCCCATACGCCCATACGCCCATACGCCCATGCGCCCGCTGTTCTGGCCCACGCCTTGCTCAGCTCGGCGATGGCACTGCGTTCACGCTTGCTCGCCTCACTGCCTCGGCCGCCCCTCCCCCAGGTTTTTCGCTCCTCGGAGCAATGGCTTCCCCACACCGCCCCGGTTGGCCCGATCTCAAACTCGGCATCGTCGCTGTTCTGACGGTGATCGCGATCGCGTTGAGCATTCTGATTTTTGGAAGAGTCGGCACGCTGCACGGCAAAAAGTTCACACTGTACGTGACCACGGATGAAGCACGCGGGGTCATTCGCGGGACCGAGGTTTGGCTCGACGGTCAACGCGTCGGCACCGTGAAGTCGGTCGACTTCAGGCCCCCGACCGTCGGCGTGAAGGATCGTTTGATCCTGTCGCTCTCCATGCTCGAATCGTCGCGCTCACACATTCGGTCCAACACACGCGTGCAGGTACGCGCGGGCGGAACGATCATCGGCGATCAAGTGGTGTACATGACCAGCGGTACGACACGCGCCGCCGGCGTCTCGGACGGCGATACGATTCGCGCCGGCGAACAGGCCGACTTCGAGTCGGTTTCGTCCGATGCCGCAGGCGCCGGGCGCGAGCTGCCGGCCATCCTCGAGAACGTCAAGCTGCTCACCGCGCAACTGCAAACCACCGAAGGCACTCTTGGCGCTTTGGGACTCGAGTCCGGTACGACGATGCGCAGCGTGCACGGCAAGACCGCACGCCTGATGGCGCGTTTATCCAACGGACGGGGTACGATCCCGATGGCACTCAGCGCGACCGACGCGTTGCGCGCGCGCGCGAGCCGCGCCATGGCCCAGGCCGATTCCATTCGCGCGCTCGTGGCATCGGACCAGCATTCCCTGGGGCGGTTTCGCCGCGACTCGACGCTGCTGCACAGCATCGGCGAGGTCCGCGCGGAGCTCGAGCACGTACAAACGCTCGCCGCGAGCCCGGATGGAACCATCGGACGCTTTCGCACCGACTCCGCACTCACACACGCGATGCATCGCGACCTCGCGGCGCTCGATTCGCTGTTCGCCGACATCAAGAAACACCCCCTTCGTTACATCGCCTTTTGAGCGAGTCGTCCGCAGTTATCTCTTGACCCTTCTTTGCGCCGTCCGTAGGTTCGCATGCACTCAAGTTCCCCTCCACGTCCGCCGCGTGAGTCGCGGCGATCGCGCGCCCACTCGTCGATGCGGCAGAGCGCGCTCCCGTTGGCCGAGCCTACCTACAGTCCCCGGCTACCCTCCCCGTTCGCGCATTCCGAGTTGTCTTCCACATATGCTGTCGGTTCCATGACCGGCGTTGCACCGTCCGTGAACATCGCCGAGCTGAAGCGCAAGACGATGCCCGAGCTCCAGGAGATGGCTGATTCATACGCCATCGCGGACGCGAGCGGCCTCCGCAAACAGGACCTCATCTTCCGCATCGAGCAGAAGCTGCTCGATCAAAGCGTCACGCTCACCGGCGAAGGCGTGCTCGAGGTATTGCCCGAAGGCTACGGCTTCCTTCGCAGCCAGGACTGGAATTACCTCTACGGCCCTGACGACATCTACGTCTCGCCCTCGCAGATCAAACGCTTCGATCTGCGCACCGGCGACACCGTCTCAGGGCAGGTGCGGCCGCCAAAGGAATGGGAGCGCTATCTCGCGCTCCTGAAAGTCGAATCGGTGAACGGCGCCGAGCCCGAAGTGGCGAAGGGACGCGTGCCGTTCGACAGCCTGAGGTCGCGCTATCCGGAAGCCCGCCTGCATCTCGAGACGAAGGACGGCGACATCTCGATGCGGATCATGGATCTCATCGCGCCGATCGGCAAAGGGCAGCGCGGGTTGATCGTAGCGCCGCCGCGCGCGGGCAAGACCATCCTGTTGCAGAAGATCGCGAACGCGATCGTCGAGAATCATCCCGAAGTCACGCTCATCATTCTGTTGATCGACGAGCGGCCGGAGGAAGTCACCGACACCATCGCGAACGTCGCCGCCGAGGTGATCGCGTCGACGTTCGACGAAGAGGCGCCGCGCCACGTGGCAGTGGCGGACATGGTGATCGAGAAGGCAAGGCGGTTGGTCGAAAGCGGCAAGGACGTCGTCATTCTGCTCGACTCCATCACACGACTCGCGCGCGCCTGCAACGCCGTGACGCCGCAGTCGGGCAAGATTCTGAGCGGTGGTGTGGACGCCAAGGGACTCGAGAAGCCCAAGAAATTCTTCGGCGCCGCGCGCAACATTCAGGACGGCGGCTCGCTGACGATCATCGCGACGGCGCTGATCGAGACGGGATCGCGCATGGACGAAGTGATCTTCGAGGAGTTCAAGGGCACCGGCAACATGGAGCTCGTGCTCTCGCGCAAGATCGCCGAGCGGCGCGTGTATCCGGCGATCGACATCGGCAAATCCGGCACGCGCAAGGAAGAGCTGCTGTTCACGCAGGAGGAGCTCAATCGCGTGTATCTGCTGCGCAACTTCCTGGCGGACATGCCGGAAGTCGAAGCGATGGAGTTCCTCATCAAGCAGATGTCGCGGTCGAAGAACAACAAGGAGTTCTTCCAGCAAATGGTTAATGGATGAGCGGAATTCCGAGCGAAGGTGCGAAGCGCCGCAGCGAGGAACAATAAATTGGATCGCGGACGCATACTCGCCATCGACTACGGCGAGCGGCGCATCGGCCTGGCGATCAGCGATCCGACCGGCATCATCGCATCGCCCGCGGGCGTGATCGTGCGGCGAGCGGGCAAGCGGCCGCCGATCGCCGAGATCATTCGTCGCGCCGTGGCGCTGGAGGCACGCGGGTTCGTGATGGGACTGCCGCTCGACGGCAACGGCGACGAGACGCCGCGCTCCACCGAAGCGCGCACCATCGCCCTCGAGCTCACGAAGCGCACCGGCATGCCCGTGGATCTCGTGGACGAGCGCTACACCACCGCCGCCGCGCTTCGTGCCGTGCGCGAGATGGGCGGATCGACCAAAGGCCGCAAGGGCGATGTCGACGCGCTTGCCGCCACGGTGTTGCTGCAACATGCGCTGCGTCTCGCGGGCTGAAGGCGCGTATCGCGTCCATCGCGTGCGTCGCATAGTGCGCGGCGTTGTGGCGACGACGATGTGTGCCATCGTCGCGGCGTGCGGCAGCGGTACCGGCGCTGCGGTGCGCGTCGCGATTCCCCCTGGTGCGACGCTGCGCATCGCGAGCGACTCGCTCGCGAAGGCCGGCGTCATTCGATTCCCCCGCCTCTTTCGCGTCTATGCCTCGGTGCGGCGCAGCGATCGCGGCATCAAGTCGGGAACGTACGCACTGCACAAGGACGCCGGCTGGGGCTTCGTGCTCGATGCGCTACGCGGCGGCAAAGGCATCGTCCACGTGGTCACGATTCCCGAAGGCTTCTCGTTGAGTCAGATCGCGGCCGCGGTCGCGGCGAAGCTCAAGGTCCCGGCGGACTCCGTGATGCGGGCGGCGAGCGACACCGCGCTCCTGCATCAGCTCGATGTGCCGACGCCGACGCTCGAAGGATATCTCTTCCCGGACACGTACACGTTCCAGGATGGTACCACCGCGCGCGCGGCGGTCGATGCCATGGTGCGGCGATTCGAGCAGGTGTGGAAGCCCGAGTGGACCGCGCGGCTCGACACGCTGCACCTCTCGCGAAACGACGTGATGGCGCTCGCGTCGATCGTCGAGAAGGAAGCAAAGGTGAACGAGGAGCGGCCGGTCATCGCGGCCGTGTACCTCAATCGGCTGCGCGACGGCATGCTGCTTCAGGCCGACCCGACGGTTCAGTACGCACTCGGCAAGCACGTGGCGCGAGTATTCTATAAAGATCTCGACGTCGACTCGCCGTACAACACGTACAAGCACAAGGGCCTGCCGCCGGGCCCGATCGCGTCGCCCGGGCGCGCGAGCATCGAGGCCGCGCTGTATCCCGCCAACGTGCCGTATGAGTATTTCGTCGCGTTTCCCGACGGCCATCACGAATTCCGCGCCGATCTCAAGTCGCACGAAGCGGCGAAGCTCGAGGCGCGGAAAGCGTGGGATTCGCTCGAAGCGAAGCCTCTAGCCCGTCGCGCGGATTCGACGCGATCCAAGTGACTCCGAGCGCCAGCGGAAGCTGACGTCGGGCACGGCTTCGCGGCGGCGTGCGCGGCGGCCGGAGCGCGTCTTCGTGTACGCGAGATGCACGCGCGTCATGCGCTCGATGACCGGAGGCAGGAGCGCGAGATCGAGCAGCTCGGGATCGAACTGTGTGCCGCGGCCGGCGGCGAGCACTTCGATGGCGTGTTCAACTCCCGCGGCGCCGCGATAGCTCCGGCTGTGCGTGATCGCGTCGAACGTGTCGGCGATCGCGACGACGCGCGCCTCGATCGGAATGCGTTTGCCGCGCAAGCGCCGCGGGTACCCGCTGCCGTTCCAACATTCGTGATGCGAAAGCACGCCGTTCGTGAGCTCCGGATAGAATGGCTCGAGCGGCGCCAGCACTTCCGCCCCGCGCCGCGGATGCGTGTCGATCAGCCGCCGCTGCGCGGGCGTGAGCCGCGTGCCTTCATGCACGATGTCGAATAACGCTTCGTGGATCTTCCCGATGTCGTGAAAGAGGGCGACACGCTCGATGCACTTCTGTTGTCGCGCGTCGAAACCCGCGGCGTCGGCAATGATCAGCGACATCGCGGCGACGCGGCGGACGTGCATGCCCGTATCCTGATCGTTGGCTTCGATGGCGTTGAGCAGCGTCTCGAGCGCGGCGGCGGCGAAGCGTTCGAGCGCGTTCCGGCTCCGGCGCTGGTGTTGGATGAGCGCGGCCGCGGCGCTGGCTCCGAGGGCAATCGACAAGCGTGAGTTCATACCGCGCTCGAAGGGCAAGAACCGGGCTGAGCGCCGCCGGCGGTGCCCTCAGCGGCGCTTCGTGTCCCTGGGGCCGCTGGTGTCCTTTGTGTCTTTTGTGTCTTTTGTCTCCTTCGCGTCGTCCCCTGTGTCGGCGAACAACCGGCTGGCGACTTCGCGCACGCGGCGCTGGCGGATGGCGTCGGTGCCGACGGATTGGATGTAGCGCTCGAGCAGCGCGATGGCCGCGTCGACTTCCGCCGGCCGCACGGACGAGCTGTCGGGATGGCGCTGCCGCATGAACCACGCGGTGAGCTTGAGACGCGTCTTCTGGTACGGCTCCCGGCCGCGGAGGAAGCTGTCCAAGCCGCTCTTGCTCACGCCGATCTCGTCGGCGACGGCGCGCAGCGACGTGTCGTCGACGCGCCGCTGGACGAGGCGACGGATGGCTGTCGTGTCGAACTGCGGCCTACCCGGCATTGACGTTCGCCGAGTGGGCGCCTAGCCTTCTGTCCGAATCTTGTCCGAATGCGTGATGATTACACGGGTGAGCTTACGCGGTTCGTGGGCGGTGGCGCAACAGCAGGTACGGCACACGGTCGAGCGGAGATGTCGGCCAATGGGATCGACAGCGAAAATGCGCGCGGCGTTGCGAGCGAAGCGGATCATTGCAGCAGCCTACTCGGTGCCTGGACGTCGAGGCAACCTGTGTCCGCTGCGCTATGAGTTGCTCGCGTCCGGCGTTGCGGTGCTCGTCGCTCGGCGACGAAGCGACGACGTCGTGGTGATCCGCGTCGCGGTTCGACTGCCCGATGGGCGCGTCAAGCAGTTGCGCGGCGAGTCACGGGTGGGGATCAAGTCGCCGCGCGAGGTGATCGCGTATTTCGAGACGTTGTACGCCAAGTACGGAGCGCCGCGTGGTTGATCGCTGCAGCGGGTGCGGCAACCGCAATGTGCCGACGGAGATGTTCCGGTGCACATGGCCGGACGGGCGCGTGACGTTGGACCGGCACTGTCACGTGTGCCGGTTGACGTGGCATCGTCAGCTGAGGGCGCTGGGCGCCGTGTTGGAGCGTGTGGACGGTGACGAGGGGCCACTCCAGGATGACCAGAGTGCGAAATCGCCCAGGATCGTGTGATCGGGCGCCGGCGTGTTGTCCGAGGTGGAAGCTCGCTACACTCAAGACACGCTCGCCCCACTCGATTCACTCGCCACAACCGACGCACCCGCTTTCATGTACGACGTCGCCGTCGTCTCCGCCAAAGGCGCACGCCGCTGGCAACAAGGCCACCCGTGGATCTACCGCAGCGACATCGAACGACGCCCGAGTGCGCCCGCCGGCGCCGTGCGCGTTCATGGTTACCGCGGCAAACCCATCGGCGTCGCCCTATGGAGCCCGTCGTCCGAGATCGCGCTGCGCATGGTCGACCACTCCGCTGACGCCGAGCTCGACGCCGCATGGTGGCACCGGCGCATCAGCGCGGCGGTCGAGCGGCGGCGACCACTCGCCACCGTCGCAACCGCCTACCGCCTGATCCACGGCGAAGGCGACGCATGCCCCTCGCTCATCTGCGATCGATACGACCGCTGGCTCGTCGTTCAACTCATGAGCGCCGGCGTTGAAACGTTTCGCGACCAGATCGTCGACGCGCTCACCGATCTCATACAGCCCGCCGGCATTCTCGCGCGGAACGACGTCGCGCTCCGCGCGAAAGAAAACTTGCCCGTCGGCGTCGAGCTGCTGCGCGGCGACGTCCCGCAAGAGATCGAGGTGAGCGAACACGGCATTCGCTTTCTCGCCGCGCCGTGGCGCGGCCAGAAAACCGGCGCGTTCCTCGATCAACGCGAGAACAGAGTGCTGATCGGCGGCCTCGCACGCGGCCGCGCGCTCGACTGCTTCAGCTATCACGGATCCTTCGCGCTCCATCTCGCACGGCACGCCGACTCCGTGATCGCGCTCGACAGCTCCGCCGACGCGCTCGTGCGCGCAGGAGAGAACTGCGCGCGCAACGGCATCGCGAACATCGAGCTCCTCGAGGCCGACACGTTCGACTACCTCCGCGAACGCCAATCAGCCGGCGATCGATTCGACACGATCGTGCTCGACCCGCCGGCGTTCGCCAAGAACAAGCCGTCGCTGCCGGCGGCGATCCGCGGCTACAAGGACATCAACCTGCGCGCGATGCGCCTGCTCTCCCGCGGCGGCCTCCTCTTCAGCGCGAGCTGCAGCTTTCATCTCACCAAGCCGCTCTTCCTCGACATGCTGCGCGACGCAGCCGCCGACGCGGGCCGTCGCATGGCGCTCCGCACGATCACGACGCAGCCGCTCGATCATCCGGAGGTCGTGACGATTCCGGAGACCGGGTATCTGAAGGGCGCGTTGTTGGAGGCGCTGGATTGATTCGCCGGTAATCCGTTACCCGCGCTGGCACTTCGGGCAGAAATACGTCGATCGTCCCGCCTGAACGATGCGCTCGATCGGCGTCTTGCACCGGCGACACGGCTTGCCTTCGCGATCGTATACCGCCAACCGCGACACCGACGCGTCCGTATACCGCGCACCGGTCGCGCGATCGATCACCTTCCGGATGTCCGCAAGCAACGCCGTCAACTGCTTCGTCGTGAGCGACGACGCCGCCGTTGTCGGCGAAATCTTCGCATGCCACAACGATTCCGCCGCGTAGATGTTGCCGAGCCCGGCGATGACGCGCTGATCGAGGAGCACCGGCTTGATTGGACCACGCCGCTTCGCGAGCGCGGCATGGAGATACTCCGCCGTCAACTTGGGATCGCCGGGCTCGAGCCCCAAGCCGAAGGCGAGGTCGGCGCCTCGCGGATGCACGTCCACGGTACTCAAGGCGCGCGGATCGTTCAGGACGACGCGCGAGCCATCGTCGAACGCGATCGTCGCGCGCGCGAAGCGCGGCAGATCGTCGCCGTCCCGATCCATGAGCCAGTCGCCCGTCATTCGAAAGTGGGCGTGAATCACGCGGCCGTCGTCGAGCATGAACAGCTGATGCTTGCCTCGCCGCTCCACCGATTGAACACGCGCACCGCGCAGCGAGCGCAACTTTGCGGGCGACACGCGACGCTTGAGCGACGGATGCAGCAGCTGGACGCGCGCGATCCTCTTGCCCGCGGCGGCGGCGCGCAGGCGCCGAACGGCACTTTCGACTTCCGGTAGCTCGGGCATTCACGCTCCGCACCGGCACGAGCTCGCGCTTCGTGCGCGTTCATGGTTTTCATGGTTGACCAGCGATTCACGACCCAACCAACTTGCACGCGTGGACTCCTCGACTCAATCGGGCGCGGCGCGACCGCGACGCGGCGGCAGCGGGAACGGCCATGGCAGTCATGGCAGCCATGGCAGCCATGGCAGCATCGGCGAAGTCTCCGCCGCGCTCCGCGCTCCCGGCGTTCGACGAACGCTCATCGTCGTTCTCGTCCTCAACGCTGTCGTCGCACTGATCAAGGTCATCATCGGGTTACGCACCGGCGCGCTCACCGTACTCGGTGCCGCGCTCGAGTCGGCGCTCGACATGCTGAACAATCTCATCGGCGTCATGCTCGTCGACGTCGCGGGCCGCGCACCGGACGAAGATCACCCCTACGGCCACGACAAGTTCGAAACACTCGGCGCCCTGGGCATCGTCGGCTTTCTGTCGATCTCGTGCTTCGAGCTGCTGCGCGAAGGCGTGACGGCGCTCATGTCGCGCCGCCCGCCGCATACGATTCATTCGATCGACGTCGCCGTCATCACGCTCACGCTCGCCGTGAACTTCTTCGTCGTCGCGTACGAGCGGCGGCGGGCGAAACAGCTTGCCAGCGCGTTTCTGCTCGCCGACGCCGCGCACACCGCGAGTGACATTCTCGTCACGCTGCTCGCGGTCGGTTCGTTGGCACTCTCGCGCGTTGGTTGGCCCGCGCTCGACGCGACGCTCGCCATCACGGTTGCGCTCATCATCGCGTGGAGCGGCTGGCAGATTCTTCGACAGTCGATTCCGATTCTCGTCGACGAGCGAGCGATCGATGCCGGCGAGCTGCGCGGTGTCGTGCTGGGCGTGCCCGAAATCCGCGACGTGCGCAACGTGCGCTCACGGTCGACCGCGTCGGGCCAGCTCTTCGCCGAAGTGACCATCGCCGTATCCGGTGCGACGCCGGTGGACGAAGCGCATCGGCTGGCGGATGCCGTCGAGGCGGCGATCGAGCGTGAGTTCGGTACATCGCAAGTCACGGTGCACATCGAACCGGATTAGCGATGGGCGATGGGCGATGGGCGATGGGCGTTGCGATATCCGGCCTTGCATCGTCGGGACCGAGATCTACCTTACGCTCCATCTCTCCACCTTTCCCGCGGTAGCATGGGCTCTTCTCAACGACCGACACGCTCGCTCCGGCACGAATACGAGCTGTTTGTCGAACAAGAAATAGAGAACTACAAAGAGTCGGTGCCGCGCAGCGTTCTCCTGTGCATCGGTGACGAGGCGGTCTCGTCGTTGTCCGCGCAGCCGCAGTTCGCGCTCACCGAGTTGCTCTTGTGCGAGGAAGTGGATCGCATCATCGTGCGCCGTCTGCGGCTGCCGACGTACGATTCGTGGCGCCGTCGCCGGTTGAAGCTCATCGACGAGCTCCGCCGTCCCGAGCATTGGGGACTTCGGCCCGACGACGTCCTGGTGCGGGCGTTCCCGCGGTCTTCGCAGGGCCAGGTGCTCGTCGCCGGCGCCAACGACGAAGTCTCGGCGCTCTATCTCGCGGCCAACGGCTGCGACGTCACGACCATCACGTCCGAGTTCGATACGGTCGAGCGGGTCATGCAGGCCGCGATCGGCGCCGGCCTCGCGGGGCGGGTGCACGCGCAGATCGGCGACCTGTCGTCCTGGACGCCGGAGCGTCCGCTCAATGCGGTGATCGTGAATCTGGCGGCGCTCGACGAGTTGTCGTCGGACGAACGGGCCCGCGTTATCGAGGTGCTGCAGAGTGCAACGCTCGACGGGGGCGTGCATCTGGTGCAGACGCTTGCCGCGTCGGGAAAGTCGACCGGCGCGCCGTTGCTCGACGAGCTGCGGACTCGGTATCGCGATTGGGAGGTGACGGTGGAGCGGGCGGATGGGCGAACGCGGACGTTCGTGGCACGGAAGGGGGCGGCCTGAGCTGTGTGTCGTTTTGACACAAGCGTGTCAAAATGCTTGTGTCATTTCACTACAGCGCCGGCGCATTCCGCCGGCGATTTGATTTTAAATAACTGAAATACAAGCACTTACAACGCGTGCCATTCCTGGCATCGTCAGTGCTTTAGCTCCCACGCGCGACAGCACATTGAACACGTTGAAGGCCGCACCGCGGAATACCACCCGGTGCACCAGCGTGGCCCGATGCGGCGAACCGTTCTCGTCGCCGGGCCACGCTTTTCAGCTCGGTTCATCTCCATTTCATCTCGACCTTTTCGTCATTCTATATATGAAGGCAAACGCGGCAAACATCACCAGCGAAGAACCGATCGGCATCGTCATCTCCCGCGGACCGCGCCAGGAGCACACCCCCATGGTGCTTGCGTACGTCTGGGGCCCGGCGCCCGAAGGCGACGACTCGCCGGACACCAAGGCGGCCTAGCCCTAAGCCGGCGCGTTCGCACTCCGTCGAAGCAGACAATCCCAGCCCCACCCCTGGCAGCCCGGCATCCTCGCCGGGCTTTCGCTTTTCACGCCCTTTCATGGGCTCGGTCCTTGCGCGCACGACGGTCGTGATCGGTGAAACGCGCGAAGCGGGCAAACGGGATTCGACCAGCGAAACCAGCGAAACCAGCGAAACCAGCGATGCCGACTGGGAACGCGAACGGGCCGCGCTGCTCGGGCGCAGGATCTCGGACCTGGGTCTGAGCATTCGCAACTCGCGCGTCGAGCATCTCGTCGACGCGCTCTACCGCGAGCTCGGCGCCAAGGACATCGCCTTTCGTCCGCCGGTCTACCTCAGCGATCAGTGGGGCTGCCCCGACGGCACGCCGCTCATCGGCGTTCCCTTCTACCTCGCCGACGAGCGCCTCGAGCGCATCGAGGCCGAGATGTCGGCGGGCGTCGAGGACGATGCCGAGGCGATGCGGTACATGCGCCACGAATGCGGGCATGCGATCAACTACGCGTTCAGCCTGTACGAGCGTCCCGAGTGGAAGGCGGCGTTCGGCTCATTCGCCAAACCGTATCGCGAGCGCTATCGCGCGGACCCCTTCTCCCGCAACTATGTCCGCCACATTCTCGGCTGGTACGCGCAAAAACATCCCGACGAGGACTTCGCCGAAACCTTTGCCGTATGGCTGACGCCGGATCTCGACTGGCGCCGCGAATACGCGGGCTGGCCGGCATTGAGTAAACTCGAATATGTCGACGCCGTGATGCGCGAGATCGGTTCGCTCTCTCCCGCCGCGCCGTCGCCGACCGACGACGATCTGCCGGTGGAGGCGATGCGCTATACCGTGGCCGACCACTACGCGGAAAACGAGGACCGGGCACCGATCGAGGACGATCGCCAATTCGACGGCGATTTGCGGCGCATCTTCCTCTCCACGCCCGAGGCGCCGAGTGGCGAAGAGGCGCGTTCGTTCGTGCACCGGCACTATCGGGAGATCGTGTCACGCATCGCGTACTGGACGAGCGAGCCGCCGAGCGTGGTGCGATCGTTCGTCGATCATCTCGCGCGGCGGGCAACGGACCTTGGCCTGCGCGTCGGCGGGCTCGAGGCCTCGACGCTCATCGAGCTGACGGCGTTCGGTACGGCGGTGGTGATGAATCACCGGCACACGCGGACGATGGGCCGATGACCTCATGAAGCTCGTGCTGCTGCACACCGCGGACGCGCTGGAACCGCCGGTCGACCCCGTGATCGAACAATTGACGTCCACGCTCGAATCGCTCGGCCATACGGTGGCGGCGATCGTCGTGGACAAGGACGTCGAGCCGGTGGTCGATGCGCTCAGGCGCGAGCGCCCGGAGCTCGTCATCAACATCGCCGAGTCGTTTGGCGGCAAGAGCGCGCTCGAATCGAACGTCGCGGCGCTGCTCAACCTGCTCGGGCTTCGGTACACGGGATCGAGCCCCGCGGGATTATTGCTGGCCGGCGACAAGACGCTCACGAAGAAGGTGCTTCGCTTTCACGGAATTCAAACACCGGAGTTCGCGACGTTGTATCGCGGCGCTGTGGATTGGGCGGGCAACCTGTCGTTTCCGGTGATCGTGAAACCGCCGCAGGAGGATGCATCGCTCGGCATCACGTCGGCGTCGGTGGTGCGGGAGATCAAGGATCTCTTCGCGCGCATCGACGAGTTACAGTCGGAGTACCAGCAGCCGGTGCTCGTCGAGCAGTTCATCGATGGGCGAGAGTTCTACGTCGGCGTGCTCGGCAACGTGAGCGCGGAAGCGCTGCCGGTGATCGAGTTGGATTTCAGCGGATTTCCGGCGGACAAGCCGCGCATCGCGAGTTGGGAAGCGAAGTGGGGCGACGACGGCGAGGGATCGGGTGCCGAGTATGCCGGCACGCGATCGATCTTTCCGAAGGGGCTCGACGCGGAGCTCGAGGCGCGAATGCAGACCGTTGCCGTCGAAGCGTTTCATGCGCTGCGGCTGCGCGACTATGCGCGCATCGATCTTCGGGTGGCGGCGAGCGGCGAGATCTATGTGATCGAGGTGAATCCCAACTGCTATCTCGAGCGGGAGAGTGAGTTCTCGCGCGCGGCGCGGCAGCATGGGCTGGCGTACGACGGGTTGATTGGGCGAATTGTGGAATTGGCGGCGGCGCGGTATGCGCGTTGAGCGACGGCGAAAACAAGAAAGCCGGCGATTGCTCGCCGGCTTTCTTGTTCTTACAACCTGCTACGCGCGACTAGCGACGGCTCTTCTTGGCCGACTTGCGTCCGCCCTTCTTCGCGCCGCGCTTGGCGCCGCCCTTCTTCGCGCCCTTTTTCGCGCTCTTACGACCCTTTTTTGCAGCCATGATGAAGATCTCCGTAATGGAGGTTCTTGCTCTCGGCCGATTCCCCGGTGAATCGGCGAGACGACGGTTTTTCAACCGTCGCTACACTCATCTCCGCGGAGACGAGTGAAGTCTTGTGAGTCATGCCTTCTCGCTACGGCGCTACGCACCTTCGCTCGAAGTACCGTTGGTACAGTCAGACCGCATCACTGAGGCTCGTAAAGTTGAAGTCTCGGACTTTCAACGGCGGAACTACAATCGCCTGGCCCGGCTCGCCCCCTTCGCTTGCGCTCACGCGCTCGGGAACGCCCATCGCTTCCAGGTTGTTCAGCATGAAGATCGGCGAATCGTTGAAGCGAAGATTCTTCACCGGCTTCGTGATCTTGCCGTTCTCGATCAGGAACGTTCCGTCGCGCGTCAGGCCGGTGTAGAGAATCGTGCGTTGATCCACCGGCCGTAGATACCAGAATCTAGTTACCAACAAACCACGTTGTGTCGAGCGAATCAAGTCCTCGAGCGATGCGGAGCCGCCGTTCATCCTGATCGAACCACCGGCTCCGGTCGGCGCGCGTCCGACTTTCTGCGCCCAATATCTATCATAGTCGAGGTTTTTCACAACACCATTTTCAATCCATACGACGCGTTGCGTCGGCAGTCCGTCACTACTGAATGGCGAACCCGCCACTTCCGGATCGAACGGATCGGACGTGATGGTCACGCGTTCGTCGACAACTTTCTGCCCGATTTTATTCTTTCCACCGGGCGATGAGAAGAACGAACGACCTTCGTCGGCCGCGCGAGCATTGAGCGCGCGCGCGATGAATTGCACGAGATTTCCCACGGCGGTGGGCTCGAACACGACGGTGTAGCGTCCGGGTTCGATTGCGACCGGATTCGTCGACGTGCGCGCTTTCGCCGTTGCGCGAGCGCCGAGTGCGGCAGCGTCGATGCGGCTCCAATCGTGATGCGTGGCGCCGGCCCAACCCGATCCGGTGCCGTCGGGTGTGCGCACGGTCGTCGTGAGCACCGAAGCCGTTGAGCGATTGTAGGCGAAGAGTCCTTTGCCGTTCGCGATCGCCTGTGCGCCGGTGATCGCCTCCATGAATCCCGTCGAGACGAGTCCAGCGGCCTTCGCGGGTTCGGTGATGCGCCTTACCGCTGTCGCGCGCGAGGCGGGATCGAGCGATGCGGTTGCATCGCTCCAATTGACGCCGGGTTGATACGTCTGCGGTCCGAGCTCGGGCATCGCCTCGGGATCTTCGGGACTGAGCTTGGCGACGCGTTCCGACATCTGAACCGCGGCGCGCAATCCGGCATCGTCGAGCTGATTCGTCGACGCCGATCCGCTGCGTTTGCCGAACTTGCTGATGACGTTGACGACGGAGTCGAACGCATCGCCGCCGGTGGAGATCTGATTCACCGCGAACCGCGTGTTGCTGACGTTGCTGCTCGTGATCAGCACGCGGGTCTCGTCCGCGCTCGCGAAGGACAGGGCTCGCTTGGCGATCGCCTCGCATTCCTCACGCGAGAGATAGCGCGCGCTGATCGCGAGAGAGCGAAGCGTCACGCGCTGCGTCCGGTGTTGATGACGTTCACGTTGCGAAAGCGAGTCACGGGTGCGCCGTGGCTCACCGCGTTCACCTGCACCGGTTGCCCCTTTGCATCGCCGAACGCGCCACCCAGGTGGTAGCTCTTCGCGCCGCCGATCATGTCGAGCGAGCCCCAGAATTCGGGCGTCCGCATTTGATACGCGACGTCCTTGAGCATTCCGGTGATCTTCCCGCCCTTGATCTCGTAGAACACCTGCCCGCCGAACTGCGCGTTGTAGCGTTGCTGGTCGATCGAGAACGAACCGTCGCCGATGATCGCGATGCCGCGATCCGTCGCCGCGATCAGATCGTCCCAGCCGAGATCCTTGTCGCCGGGGAGCAGCGACACGTTCGGCATGCGCTGGAATTGCACCGCCGCCCACGTCTGCGCGTACGAGCAGCCGTGCGACCGCGTGGGTATCCCGCGCTTCTTGTAATACCAATCGAGCCAGAGCGCCTGCTCGCGCGTCGTGTGATAATCGACGAACGTGCCGCGCTTGACGATGTCGAAGTCTTCCGGCTGAACGCCTTCGTCATCCCACCCGCAGGCGGAGAGCGAACCCTGCTGGGTGCGATCGCCGCGAATGTTCATCAACTCCGAACCATACTTGAGGGTGCCGAGCACTTTCTCGGGCGGCGCGACGAAGCTGGTGCCGGCGTAGTTCGCCTCGTAGCCCATCGCGCGATCGAGCTCGGTCGGATGCGCCACCGACTCGTGAATCGTGAGCCAGAGATGCGACGGGTGCAGCACGAGGTCGTAGCGCCCGACGTCCACCGACTTGGCGCTCAGCTTCTGCACGGCCTCGTCGGCCCAGCGCGAGGCATTCTCGACGAGCCTGGCGTCGCGCACGTGCTCGTAGCCCAAGCCACGTGGCGCGACGTCCACCGATTGCCGTGTGGCGAAGTCACCGTTCCCGGTAGCGGTGACCGTCATGGACGGCTCGGTGCGATAGATGACCTGAAACGTGAACGATCCGTCGGTCGAGGCGAACGTTTTTTCTTCGCGCAGGAAGAACATGCTCGAGCTGACGAAGCGAGCGCCTTTGACGGCGAGTGCCGCCTTGTTCGCGGCGAGCAGCAGTCCGACCTTGTCTTCGATCGCGACGTCGAATGGCTCGATCTCGATGGGGCTCTTCCACACGCCGTTCGCGACGACGGGCGCCGGCGCGAGCACGACGGGCCGCACGAGCGCCGAGCGATTGGCGCGTGCTTGAGCGACGGCTTGTTTCGCGACGCGAGAGACTTCCTCCCGCGTCAGATCGCGGCTCGCGGCGAAGCCCCACGATCCATTGACGAGTGTGCGCACGCCGAAGCCGTAGGTCTCGTTGTCGGCGATGCCGGCGACGCGTTGTTCGCGCGTGGAGACGTTCTGATTGCGATTGCGGACGAAGCGCACGTCGGCGTAATCGGCGCCGGCGCTCTTCGCCGCGTCCAGCGCCACGGCCGCGAGCTCTTTGATGTTGGGCTCGGCGGCGATCGGCGCTGCGTACGGATTGAGCGGGGAGACGAGAGAGTCGGCCGCATTGCGACCGGTGAGGAAGCTGCCGGCGAGACCTGCCATCGCCGCGGATGTCGACGCCGACTTGATGAACTCTCGTCGCGTTTGACCCACCAATTATCCTCGTGCGCGGAGATAATTACTCTCACGCGAATATAGGAACGGCGTAAATCACATGCAATAGACGAACCAGTGCATCGCGCATGCGCGCCGACGCGCCTAGCTTTGTGGTGCACCACGTCATCATCGTCGCAGCACCCATCGACAGGAGAGCAGCGTGAAAGCGCTGGTGAAAGCATCGGCCGCGCCCGGATTCGTGTTGCAGAACGTTCCCGAGCCGGCCATTCGTGACGACGAAGTCTTGATTCGCGTGAAACGCGCCGGCGTCTGCGGCACCGACGTGCACATCTACGAGTGGGACGCGTGGGCGCAAGGACGCGTCAAGCCGCCGACGATCATCGGTCATGAATTCGCCGGCGAAGTCGTGCAGGTCGGCAAACTCGTCACCGACGTTCGCGAAGGCGATCGGGTGACGGCCGAAGGACACATCGTCGATGGACGCTGCCTGCTCTGCCGCACCGGCAACTCGCACGTCTGTCCGCACACGAAGATCATCGGCGTCGATCGCGACGGATGTTTCGCTGAATACATCAATATGCCCGCAACGAACGTGTGGCATCTCGATGACAACGTTTCGTTCGACGTCGGCGGCATTCACGATCCGATGGGCAACGCCTTTCACACGGCGCTGACGGCGGACATTCCCGGGGCGACGGTGCTCGTCACCGGCTGCGGACCGATCGGCATCTTCGCCGTCGGCATCTGCAAGGCGGCTGGCGCGTCGCGCATCATCGCGTCCGACGTCAACGACACGCGACTGGCGCTGGCGAAGCGGATGGGCGCGAACGACATCGTGCATCCTGACGAAGCGGAAACCGTCGTCAAGCGGTACACCGACGGACTCGGCGTCGACGTCGTGCTCGAGATGTCGGGCGTGCCCGCCGCGGTGCACCAGGCGTTCGCGCTCGTCCGCGTCGGCGGCCGCGTGCAGATGCTCGGCATTCCCGCCAAGCCGATCGACATCGATTTCGCGACGGAGATCATCTTCAAAGGTCTGACGATCTACGGCGTGGTCGGCCGCCGCATGTACGACACGTGGCTGATGATGACGCGCTTTCTGCGCTCCGGCCAGTTCGATCCGACGCCCGTCATCACGCATCGTTTTCCGCTCGAGGCGGCCGATGAAGCGATGCGCGTGATCAAGTCGGGTGAGGCGGGCAAGGTCATTTTCGAAATTGCGTGAACGGCGGAAACAGCGGGCGCACGCTGACTAACGCTGACACGGCACGGGCTCACGCGAACAACACCAGAACACCAGAACACCAAAAGAAAAGAGAAAACGATGGCCCGTGCGCCCCGCATCTCGACCGGTCACACCCATTCTGGTCTTCGTCCGCGTTAGCCCGCGAAGTGTCCGCGTGAGTCCGCGTGCGCTCGGTTTTTTGTTTTCGCTATAGAATCCATAGTTTGCGTACACCACCGGAGCACACTCTTGGCACTCAACACCGAATTCACCAACGGCCTCGAGCAAGTCATCGATCAGCTCAAGGCCGATCGCGTCTACAAGCGGCTCAACTACCTCGACTCCCCGCAGTCGGCGCACGTGCAGATGGAAGGCCGCGGCGACATTCTCATTCTCTCGTCGAACAACTACCTCGGTCTTTCCGACGAACCGTCACTGATCGACGCGGGCATCGACGGATTGAAGAAGTGGGGTGCCGGAACCGCGAGCGTACGCTTCATCTGCGGCACCTACACCATCCATCGCGAGCTCGAGCACGCGCTCGCGCGGTTCGTCGGCACGGAGGCATCGCTCTCATTCGTCGCCTGCTGGAACGCCAACGAGGCCTTCACCGCCACGATCGCGCAGGAGGGAGACTTCATCATCTCCGACGCGCTCAATCACGCGTCGATCATCGACTCGATGCGCCTCGCCAAAGCGATCAGCAAATGCACGACCGGTGTGTACAAACACGCCGACATGGATGATCTGCGCGCGAGGCTCAACGAGCAAAAGAGCGCCAAGCGCCGCTTCATCTGGACGGACGGCGTGTTCTCGATGGAAGGCGCGATCGCCAAGTTGCCGGACATTCTTCAGATCGCGCGCGACACGAACTCGATCGTCGTCATGGACGACTCACATTCGACGGGCGTCCTCGGCAAGAACGGCCGCGGCACCGCGGAGCATTTTGGCGTGGTCGGCGAGGTCGACGTGATCACATCGACGCTCGGCAAGGCACTCGGCGGAGCGGCCGGTGGCTTCGTCGCCGGGTCGGCGGCAGTCGCCGATTATCTGACGCAGCGCGCGCGCCCGCAGCTCTTCTCCAATGCGCTGCCGACGACCGTGGCGGCGAGCGCGTTGCAGGCGGTGCGCTACGTCGAAGCGCATCCCGAGCGCGTGCAGAAGCTGCGCGACAACACGACATATTTCCGCGAGCAGATCATCGAAGCGGGATTCAAGCCACTGGCCGGCGAAACGCCGATCGTGCCGATCATCGTCGGTGAAACGGCGGCGGCCATTCAGATGAGCGACCTGCTGCTCGAGGAAGGCGTGTTCGTCACCGGGTTTGGATTTCCGGTGGTTCCGCAAGGCCAGGCGCGCGTGCGTTGCCAGATTTCAGCCGGCCACAGTCGCGACGATCTCGATCAGGCCATTCGCGCGTTCAAGAAAGTCGGCGCTACACTCGGCATCGTACGGTGATGATGAGCCGCTTGTAGCTGGCGACGTCGTCTCCGCCAATCTGTGAGACGACGGCGCCACAGCGGCCGCCTTGCAGCATCCACGGCACCAGCCACGTGTTCACGTCCGGCGAGAGGTGCCCCACCACGTCGCCGCCCGGCGCGTGCACCCAGACGTTCGGTTCGTCGGTGCCTTCAGGATCGGGCACGAGAATCAATTGATCGCCGGCGCGCAGTCGATGCAGCACATCCGTGCGCTGGCCGAAGACCGTCCCGTAGACGGGCGTCTCGAATTGGCGGCTTCCGGGGAGGATCGACGACATCACTCGCAATGTGAGGTGGATCACATGGCGATGGGAGGTGGGCGTGACCCTTTGGACCCTTTTTCGTCCGATTCAGAGAGCCGAAAGTTCGGCCCGCTTCTCATCGCCGAGGTTCCGAATGCGAACGATCCGTGCCCTGACGATCGCCACTGCGGTGGTCATGGTGCTTCCGACAATTGCTGCCGCGCAGGGCGGGCGTCAGTTCAGAGATTCGTGGTTCTGGGGTATCAAGGGCGGCGGCTTCACCTTCGCCGACTCCGCCCAGAACACGAAGAACGCGCCGATGGGCGGCGTCGAGTGGCTCATCACGCGGTCGCACGGCGGACTGTACATCTCGGCGGGCCAGGCCTTCTTCACGACACAGACGCTGACCCTTCACGATCCGCTTGCGCCGCAGGACAGCGGCTTTCGCGCGATCGACCTGAAGAATTTGCGGAAGGTGGACGTGGCGCTCATGGCGTTCCCGGGCGACCACATTCACTTCCATCCCTATGCCGGCGCCGGTTTGACGCTCGATGAGATCAGCAGTGCGGTGCCGCGCCCGCCGTTCGGCACGCCCGATCAGTTGGCGTTTGCCGACACCGTGATTCAGAACCAGAAGGTTGGCTTCACGCCGTTCTTCGTCGCCGGCGCGCAGTGGCGTCTCCGCTGGTTCTCGGTCTTCGGCCAAGGCACGGCCAATCCAGCGCAGAAGAGCTTTCTCCTCTACAACGGCAAGCCGTGGAACTTCACGTATGAATTCGGCCTGCGGTACAACGTCGGCACGTCGATCGATCGTTCGTAAGTTCTAAAGCGTTCTACCCTTCGCCCGCGCGTCGCTCGCCGAACACGCGCCGCGGGAAATGCGATGGTGTCTTCGACACGTACGCATTTCCCGTCACGAACCAACGCAGATGGTGCTCCGCCCACTGCGTGATGCCGATGCGCGGCGTGACGGTCACGTCGCGATCGGCCACGGGCGCTCCGGCGCGGATCACGAGCGGCGGACGCTGTAACGGCGCCCAATTGTGATCGCGCGTAATGCCCAGTGCGAGACACAACTTTCCCGGACCGTTCGTGAGGTCGACGTCGCGACGGACCTTTGGCCGGCGTCGCCGCATCAAGTCGATGCCCCGGACCGGCTCGATCGCACGCACGAGCACCGCGCTCGGCTGATGCTCGGCGCGCGTGACCGCGTTGAAGCACCAGTACATGCCGTAGATGAAGTACACGTACGCGATACCCGGCGGACCGTAAAGCGGCGCCGTTCGCGCGGTGCGGCCGGCGGCGGCATGGCACGCGAGATCCTCTTCGCCGAGGTAGGCTTCGGTCTCGACGATGCGTCCCGACGCCACGCCGTCCGGCGTCCGACACTCGAGCACGGTGCCGAGCAGGTCGCGGGCAACTTGCTCGGTGGGGCGATTATAAAACTCTGATGGCAGCGGCGGCGTGAGACGAGAACGCCGCGCTTTGGGCGCGGCGTTGCTCGTCATTCTTCCGTCGTGGCGCTCGCACCCTTCTTGGCTCGGGCGCGAGTCGCGGTCTTCTTCGCGCCGCCCCGTGCACCGCGTTTGGCTTTTGCAGCGGGTGCAACTGCCGTTTCCGCCGCAGGCGGCGGAGCTGGCGGAGGTGCCGCGGCCGCCGTCTTCTTTGCGCCGCCTCGTCCACGTCCGCCGCGACTGCGCTTGGAGGCGGACTCCGGTGAACGCGCGCCACCGTTGTCCGCGGCCGAAGGTTGCGGCGCCGGCGGAGTGGCCGCCGGCTCTTCGACGATGCCGACCGACAGCAAATCGGCTGGCGGCACGGCCAACCGACCGCGTCCGCCGCCTCCGCGCGCACCGCCGCCACGTGGTCCCATCCCCAGCCGCGGCTGCGGGATGGCGGGATTCGCGGCGGCCGATGCCGCCTTGATGGCCCGTTCGTTCGACGCGACCTGATCCGCCACCGATCCTGACTCGGCCGAACGACCGACCTCGAAATCGTCGCCGCGGCGGCGAAGGTCGATGATGTTCTCATCGTGCGCGTCCTTCAAGATGCGCACGAACATCCGGTCGCTGAGACTCTCGGAGTCGCGACCGAGCAGTTGACGCGCGCGACGGCGAACTTCGCTCGCGCGAACAGACTCTTCGCCACGAACGAGATCGTTCACCGTGCGGCGCACCAGATCGAACGCTTCAGCGCGCGTGAGGCGCTCGCCGCCAACACCCGCGCCGTCCGACGCGCGCGACGGCTCGGACGCGAGCTCGAGTTGCGCCGGCCGCGGAGCAGCAGCCACCGGCTCGGCAGCGACTTTGGACTCGTCGCGGCTCGCGTCGGGTTCCGAAGTTTCGCGCGCCGGCTGCTCGGCACGATCGGTTCGCTCGCCACGCTCCGGCGGGCGATCGCCGCGCTCCGGACGATCGCCACGATCGCGGCCGCGACCACCACGACCACGCCGGCTGCGGCGCGGCCCGCGTTCCTCTCGACCTTCACGCTCTTCGCGGCCTTCACGGCCCTCGCGCTCTTCGCTCGTTGTCGCCGACGTTTCGACCGCCAAATCTTCGGCGTCACCGCGCGGCGTTTGCATCGCGGTCGACGTGGACGGCGTCGTGCTGGGGATATCCACCTCGAGCTGCCCGTTATCGAGCTTCGTCACCGAGAGCAGGCCGCGATGCGCGGCCTCCTGGCAGAAGCGCGAGAACTTGGAGATGCCGAGGTTTTTTTCGTCGAACGTGGAGTCGATCTCCTGCATCACCTGCTTCAGGCGGTCGGAGCGCATGACGTCGTTGTTGCGCTTCATGCGCTGCACCGCTTCGGTGACGAGCTCCCACGGATCGTACTTGCGGGCATTCTGCTCGTCGTCGCTCGACTTCACGAGGCCGGCGAGGGCGTTGTAGCTGTAGTACTCGTCGCAGTTCTGCACGAGCAGATCGCTGGACGATTCGCGAATGCCGACGCCGATGACGTACTTGCCGTATTCCTTGAGCTTGATGACGAGGCTCGAAAAATCGGAGTCGCCGGAGAGCAGAATGAACGTGCCGATCTCGGGGCGGGTGAAGACGAGCTCGAGCGCGTCGATCGCCAGGCGGATGTCGGTGGCGTTCTTCTTGGACGCGCCGTACGCCGGGGCGAAAATGAGATCGATGGACGCTTCGGAAAGCGGCACGATGTACTGCGGATAGCGCCGCCAGTCGGCGTACGCCCGCTGCACGGCGACTTTGCCTTTGATGATCTCGGACGAGAGCAGACTGCGCAGCTCTTTTCCGAGATCGGAGCGAATCCCCATCGTGACGTTGTCGAAGTCGATGAGGAGGGCCGCGTTGGGGGCGTGGATCTGCACGCCGTACTGCTGTGCGCTGACAGCTTGCGGACCGCGGGCAATGAGGGCGCTGGCCGACCGTGTCGGCGTGCGCGAATGTCTAGAATTCATGCATGATTGGCTCTAAGGATCAGACTGGGGAATTTAGGCCCACCCTAAGCGTAAAGCGATGGGCGGCTGCGCTGGGCGATGAGCCCACCGCTATTCGCCCATGGCTTTCAATATCACCCGCTTCTTCCGCTGCCCGTCCCATTCGCCATAAAAGATGCGCTGCCACGGGCCAAGGTCGAGGCGCCCTGCCGTCACGGGGACGATCACCTCGTGGCCGATCGTCAACGAGCGCAAATGCGCGGCCGCGTTGTCTTCACCCGTGCCGGTATTGTGCCGGTAGCGCTCCGGATCCCACGGCGCGATCGACTGCTCGAGCCAATCGAGAATGTCCTGCCACAATCCCGGTTCGTGATCGTTGACGAACACCGATGCCGAGATGTGCATCGCGGAGACGAGCACCATACCTTCGCGAATGGCCGCCGAGGCGCGGCAGGCGTCGACCTGGTCGGTGATGTCGATGATTTCCTGCCGGCGCTTCGTCTCGAACGTGAGGTAATCCGTATGCGTTTTCATCGCGCGTGAAGGGCGGTGTGAGGGTGGTTGGCCGTGCGGCGGGCCCGTATGTTTGACTCGAAACCGCTGCCAGACGCCATGCGTACGGGAGGAGAGTCTACGTGAAGCGTGTCGGATTTCGCGGCCGCCTCTTTCTCATCCTGCTGGCCTTCGCGCTCATTCCGTCGGTGTTGATCTCGTCCGCGTGGAGCACCATGGGTTCGGTGGTGCTGCCCTTGGCGGGAGCGACCGCCGCGTGGGATAGTCTCACGGCGACGGGCGAGCGGGCAATCGCCGCGGCACGGAGTGCGCCGCTGACCGCGGAGGAACGTCGTGCCGTTGATGTCCACGAACAAAACCTGCGGCAAAGTCTGGTGATGTCCAGGCGCGCCGACTTCGTCTTTCACGAACTGGCGCGCAAGCTGGCGCTCGCGACCCTGTTCACCGTGCTGCTCATCGGTATCGTGGCGTCGCGCGTCGCCGGACATCTCAGCCGCAATTTGAGTCGCCCCCTTCAAGACCTCGTCGGATGGACGGAGCGCATCGGCCGCGGTGAACCGTTGCCGACGACGCCGCCGCGCCGCGGCGCGCCGGAGTTCGAGGTGCTGCGACGCGGGATGCGCGCCATGGCGAGTGAGCTCGAGCTCGGACGCGCGCGCGCCCTCGAGGCCGAACGGGCCGCCGCCCTGCGCGAGAGCGCACGCCAGGTCGCGCATGAACTAAAAAATCCGCTCACGCCGATTCGCTTCGCCGTCGACCGATTGCGCCGCGACGCGCCGCCCGAATTGAGCGAGACGGTCGAAGTGCTCGCGATCGAGTCGGAGCGCCTGGAGAACATGGCGCGCAGCTTCGCGCAGTTCGGCCGGCTGCCCGAAGGACCAAGTGCCGCGGTGGACGTCGGCGAGCTCGCGCGCTACACGGCGCGCACCGCGATTCCACCGACGCTCGCATCGAACGTGAGCGTCGGCGACGACGTGCCGATGATCGAAGGACATCACGACGCACTCGCGCGCGCGTTGACGAATGTGATTCTCAACGCTGTTGACGCATGCGCGGCGGACGGTCGCGTCGACGTGAGCGTTCGCAAGACATCGATGCCGGGCGAGCACGAGGCAGTGGAGATTGCGGTCGCGGACTCCGGGTGCGGCATTTCACCAGACCGGCTCGCGCGCATCTGGGATCCGTACGTGACGTCGAAGCCCGGCGGCACAGGACTCGGCCTCGCGATCGCGCGCCAGACCGTGCTCGCGCATCGCGGAATGGTCCAGGCGGAAAGCGCCGTCGGGCGCGGCACCACGATTCGATTTCTCTTGCCGGCGGCGACCGGCACCACCGGCACCAACGGGAGGCGGACGAATGGTGATTGACCCGATTTCGATTCCGATCGTCGCAATCTGCGCCGCGGCGGTCATTGCGATCTTCGCACCGCTCGCGCGCGCGTACGGCAAGCGTCTGGATCGCGTGGACACACGGCCGCCGGCGTTGCCCGCCGACGTCGCCATGCGCCTCGAGCGCATGGAACAGGCGCTCGACTCGATCGCGATCGAGGTCGAACGGATCTCGGAAGGCCAGCGCTTCACCACCAAGCTTTTAGCCGAACGGAACAACTCGGGGGGCTCGGGCGTACCGGAAGCGAAATCCTAAACGGAGCCCACCCGCTTCATGCCCAGCGTTCTGATCATCGACGACGAGCCGAACATCCGACGCATGGTTGGTGCGTTGCTGTCGGCGGAAGGGTACGAGGTACGCGACGCGCAGGACGGAGCCTCGGGTCTCGCACGCGCGACCGAGGCCGAGCCGGATGTGGTGCTGCTCGATTTGATGATGCCGGGCGACATGGACGGGATGGCGACGCTCGCCCGCGTGCGCGAGTCGGTGCCCGAGGTGCCGGTGATCATGATGAGCGGCCGCGCCGGATTGAGCGACGCGGTCAAAGCCACCAAACTCGGCGCCTTCAATTTTCTTGAAAAGCCGCTGAGTCCCGAGAGCGTGCTGCTCGCGCTGTCGTCGGCGATCGAGTTGCGCCAGGCGCGGCGCGAAGCAAAAGTGTTGCGCGCGGATCTCGGCTTGAGCGGCGAGATGATCGGCGACAGTCCCGCGATGCAGCAGGTGCGAGAGCTCATCGCGCGCGTGGCGCCGAGTGACGCGCGCGTCGTGGTCACGGGCGAATCCGGAACGGGCAAGGAGCTCGTCGCCGCGGCGATTCACCACGACAGCACGCGGCGCGAACGGCCGTTCGTGCGCGTCAACTGCGCGGCGATTCCCCGCGACCTGGTCGAGAGCGAGATGTTCGGCCACGAACGCGGCGCGTTCACGGGCGCGACCGATCGGCGCATTGGGCGGTTCGAGCTGGCGCATCGCGGGACGCTCTTCCTCGATGAAGTCGGCGATCTCGGCGCCGAGGCGCAGGCGAAGTTGTTGCGGGCGATCGAGGCGAAGGAGATCGAGCGCGTCGGCGGCGGGAAGCCGATCGCGGTCGACGTGCGCATCGTGTCGGCGACGAACAAGGATCTGACGCGGGCGGTGGCGGACGGATCGTTCCGTGAGGATTTGCTATTTAGACTCAATGTGATACCAATTCACATTCCTCCACTGCGCGAGCGGCCGAGCGACATTCCGGCCCTCGTGCGACACTTCTCCGCCCTGCACCGCATGCGCACCGGCCAGCCGCTGCCGGCGTGGACCGACGATGCGATCGCCGCGTTCACGCGCTACGGCTGGCCCGGCAACGTCCGCGAGCTCGCGAACATCATCGAGCGCCTGGCGATTCTGCACGCCGGCAAGATCGTGGACGACGCCGCGGTTGCCGCCGTGTTGCCGGTCGAACGCGCATCACGTAACAATCATACGCCGTCGCCGCTCGCCGATCCCGTCGCACTGGATCACTCCTTGAGCGACACGCTCGACGATTATGAGCGTTTACTCATTTCACGCGCGCTGTCGATGGCCGGCGGCAACGTCGCCGAGGCGGCGCGCCGGCTCAAGACCGATCGTCCGAATCTGTACCGCCGCATGCGCCGCCTGGGTATTGGCGTCGGCGCGGCGTCATGACCATTTCCTTTCGGGAGTTGTGATGCGCAAGTCGACGCTGTCCGGGCTGGCCGCGTTCGCATTCGCCGTCGCGGCCGCGATGCTCGCGCGGCCCGCCACGGCCCAGCAGGCGCCGAGCGCCGCGCAGGCACTCCCGCGGGACGTGCGTCGCGAGGTGGTCGAGCGCTGGAACGGGCCGAGCGAGCTGCGCGCGACCAGCCGCACGGAGATCGATTCGACGGAGCAAGTGCGCGGCGACGTGAGCGTGTTGCGCGGTCCGCTGATCATCGCCGGACACATCACCGGCAACGTTCTCGCCATCAACAGCGACGTGATTCTGCGGCCGGGCGCGCGCGTCGACGGCAACCTGCTGGTCGTCGGCGGCGACGTCGACGGCCGCAACGCGGCGCGCGTCGACGGCAGCATTCGTATCTACCGGCAGGAGCTGGCGTATCGCGAGGAGGGCAATCGCATCGTCGACGTGGGCGAGATCGCCGCGGCTGACGATGAGAAGTGGTGGAGACGCCTGGAGCGCCAGCGCAGGCAGGATTGGCACGACGTGTTTCGCATCGTGCAGGCGGGCCCCTACAATCGCGTCGAAGGGCTGCCGATCGCGTTCGGTCCCGCGCTCAACGATCCCACCGCGTGGGGCAGCATTCGCCTCGACGCGGCCGCGATCATTCGCACCGGCAGCACGTTCGACGACGAGCACGGCGACGTCGGTGACAAGATTCGCACCGAGCTGCGCTTTGGGCACGACTTCGGCATCGGCGTCGGGGGGCGCGCGTACAACGTCGTCGAACCGGTCGAATCGTGGCAGTTGAGCGATCTCGAAACCGCGCTGGCCGCGTTCGTCGCGCGCCGCGACTATCGCGACTACTACGAACGGCACGGCGGCAACGCGTACATGACGGTGTTCGGCGCACGCAATCTGAGCTTCACCGGCTCGTACGGCGAAGAGCGCTGGACCTCGCGCACGCTGCGGAATCCATTCACGATCTTCAACGGCGAGCGGCCGTGGCGCGCGAATCCGACCGTCGACGAAGGCCTGTTTCACATGGGCGACGTGTCGCTCCGCTTCGACACGCGCACCGACCCCGACGATCCGTGGTCGGGCTGGTACCTCAACACCGACATCGAGCACGGCCGCGGCACGTTCAGGAGCGTCGCGCCCACGTCGGAGCCGCGGAACGTCGATCTCGGCGTGAACAGCTACACGCGCGGCTTCTTCGACATGCGGCGGTACAATCGCCTCGGCCCCAGCGCGCAGCTCAACATGCGCGTGGTGCTCGGCGGCTGGCTCGGCGGCGATCCGCTGCCGCTCGAGCGGCGGCTGTCGGTGGACGGACCCGGTGCGCTGCCCGGATTCGGCTTTCGTGAATTCTCACGAGGCGCCGACGTCGGCACGTGCACGTCGGGCATCGGCATCGTGAATGGAACGCCGGCGGAATGCGATCGCATCGCGCTGGCGCAGATCGAGTATCGCGGCGATCTCAAGCTGGACTTCACGGGCGATTGGGAAGATTGGCCGAAGCACTATCGCTCGGCGCATGGGGACATCACCTGGGTGTTCTTCGCCGATGCGGGCCGAGGATGGAAGGTCGGGACGCCGGACGAAGTGCTGACGTATGCGAGCAACAGCTTTCCGTCGCTGTCGTCGTTTCGTTCGGACCTGGGGTTGGGTCTCGACATCGGCGGCGTGGGGATCTACGCGGCGAAGGCGCTGTCGTCCGCCGAACCGGTGAACTTCTTCGTTCGGCTGAGACATCGCTTCTGATCGTGCGATTCCTTCTCGCCGTCGCGACGGTCGCTCTCGTTGCATCACTGGGCCCGCGGTCGCTTCATGCGCAGCGGGTCGCGAGCGATGCGCGCCGGCTGGACATCGTCGTCAACCCGCCGGCCGCGCTGACCGAGGGGCCGACGATCGCGAGCGAGAATCTGCTCGGCGATCCGAAGACGCGCGAGCATCTGCGCAACGGATTTCCGGCGCGCGTGCATTATCGGCTCGAGCTGTGGAAGAAGGGACTGTTCGATGAGCCGAACGGCCGCGCGGATTGGGACGTGCTCGTGGCGTACGATCCGTCGTCGCAGTTGTATCTGGTGCGGCGGACGAGCGATCAGAACGTCGTGGAGAATTTCGGCGGGTTCGCGACGCTGACGTCGGCGGAGGCGCAGTTTGGGCGGCCGTTCCGGGTCGGATTGCATCCGACGAAATCAGGACGGTATTATTACAATTTAGTGATCGAGATCCAGACGCTGACCGAGTCGGATCTCGACGCGCTGCAGCAGTGGTTGCGGGGGCCGACGGCGCCGGGCAAGGGCGGCAATCCGTTGACGTCGCTGCGGAGCGGGTTGGGGACGTTGTTTTCGCGGCTGCTCGGCGGGGGGTCGGAGCGGAGGGAGGCGCAGTCGGGGATTTTTACTGTTCCGTAGCGAGACGACAGCGTCCGAGCGAAGCCGGGGTCGCGGAAACAACGGTGAATTACGACAACGTCTGACAAGATCTGACAAGATCCGATAACTGCTCCTGCATGTGGAACAGCCTCGGGAAGCTCCTGTGAGCGTCCCGAGGCTGTTCTTCTCAAGTCTTTGGCGTCGTTACAGACGTGGTCAGATTTTGTCAGACGTCGTCGTCGTATCAGTGTGCGTGCGCATGCCCGTGCGCGTGGCCATGTCCCAGCGGATGCCGCAGCCCCCGTTGCTCGAGCTGCTCGAGATGGTGCAGGACTTCGCTGCCGTAGAACGTCTTGATGTAGCGCGCCTGCGTCGGCGTCAGGCGGCGCACCGCCCAACTCAGGTGCACGAAGTGCGGTTCGACCGGATGCGTCAACGGATGCATTCCGATTTCGTCGGGCAACCGATTGCCTTTGCGCGTGTTGCACGGGCTGCAGGCCGCGACCACGTTCGTCCACTCATTGCTGCCGCCGCGCGACAACGGAATGAGGTGGTCGCGCGTCAGCGCCTCGCGCGGCTTGAGCTCGGTGATGTGCCGTCCGCAGTATTGGCAGCGATAGTGATCGCGCGCGAACAGGAACGTGTTGGTGACCTGACGGCGGAAGCGGCGCGGGACGTGAATGAACTTCGTCAGCCGGATGACCGCCGGGCGCGGCATAGTCAGCCGCTCGGATCGAACGACGCGGTCGGTATCCGTCTCGACGATCTCAGCCTTGCCGTCGATCACGAGACGAAGCGCCCGCCGCATCGGAACCATCGTCAGCGGCTCATATGACGCGTTCAATGCCAGGCAACCAAGCACCATACTTGAAGCTAGGGTGGTGTCACGAGGGCGACAAGATACTGCTTCGATCCAGGCGCCTGCTTGCTCCGACGTGAGCTTAGACGACGCCCTTCATCTCACCGCCCGACGCAAGCCATTCAGCGAGCTTTTCACCCAGATCTCGCATTCGATCCGCCAAACCTGGTCGCGGCGCGACGAGAGTGCCGTCACGAACCAGCACCTGTCCCGCAACACTCACGAATCGTGCTCGCGCGGCGGCGACCGAGAACACGGCGGCGGTCACCGGATCCTGCGTCGGGCCGATGGCGTCGAGCGGGAACGCGGCGAGGTCCGCCTCTTTACCGACCTCCAGAGTGCCCACAACGTCACCGATACCGATCGCCTGCGCGCCGCCGATGGTCGCCAACTCCAGCATCTCGTTCGCGGTCGGCGTTTCGAACGACAGCGTGCGCGCGCGCTGCGACAGCAACGCGACACGCGCCTCCTCGAGCAGATCCATGCGATTGTTGCTCGCCATCGAGTCCGATCCCAATCCGATCGCGATCGCGGCGCCAAGCATCTCGTCGAGCGGAGCGACGCCGTGTCCGAGCTTGGCGTTCGAGACGGGGCAATGCGCCACGCTCGAACGCGACTGCGCGATGCGCGCGATGTCCTGCTCGTCGACTCGTACGCAATGAATGAGGAGTGGCTCGAGCTCGAGCACACCGAGCGCATGCAGCAGTTCGATGGACGACCGCGCGCGCGGCGATACGGCGATGCCGCGGCGGCGCAGTCCTTCGGCGAACGAGCCCCGCGCGTCGACGACCAGCTCGCGTTCGACCTCGCTCTCCGCGATGTGTACGGCCATACGCAGATGCTGCGTGCGCGCGAAATCGACGGCGGCGCGAAAGAGATCGTCCGAGACCGTGTACGGCGCGTGCGGCGATATGCCGACGCGCAGGCGCGGCGTCTCGAGATACCGCAGTCCCGCCACCTGTTCGCGGAGCACCGCCATCGACTCCGCAACCTGCGCCGGATCCGGCCCGAACACTTCCTGATACATGATCCCGCGCACGCCGGCTTCGCGCATCGCTTGCATGACGACGCCCGACGAGCACGTGTCGGCGTACGACGTCACGCCGCTCAGCAGGCCTTCCTCGATCCCGTAGCGCGCGGAATCGAGCAGCGCATCGCGATCGAAGAGGGCGCGGCGCGCGTTGGTCAGGCGCAGAATCCATCGCCGGAAATCGAGATCCTCGAGGAAGCCGCGCATTGCGGTGAGCTCGAGGTGACAGTGCGCGTTCACGAGGCCCGGCATGAGCAGGACGTCGCCCAAATCAGTCTCGTCGGCTGAAGGTGCATCGGCGGCGGTGCCGACGAACGTGATGCGGCCGCCGTCGACCGCGACCACGCCGTCGGCGATCGGCGGCTCGGCGATCGGAACGATCCAGCGAGCGCGGTAGCGGATCATGCGCTTTACGCGGCGCGGCGCGTCGTCTTCGATCCGTGGCGGCGCGGATCGTACAGATCCTCGTCGCGCACGCCGATCTTCCGGGCCAGCGCCAACGGCCGAGCGACGTCGGCGACCTGCTCGCGCGTGTGGCCGTCGGATCCGAGCGAGATTCGCACGCCGCGCTCGTGCGCGCGGCGGACCAGGCGCTCGTGCGGGGTGTAACGATTCGAGATCTCGAAAGCGATCCCGCCCTGGTAGAGCGCGTCGACGAGCCGTGTCTCGTGCGCTTCGGTCCACAGGTCGTGCGCGCTCACGGTGCGGAACTTCATCGCGACGAGCGTGGGATGCGCGAGAATGTCGACCGGCATCTCGCTCGCAAACCGCTCCAGATACGCGATGTGCGCCTCCATGTACTCGGCCGGCGAGAGATCGACCAGGTCCCGTCGCGAGAACACGTGCAACAGTCTGCCGTCCGGCAACCCGATCGCGTGGAGCGACCCGACGCGGTGGGTGAAGCGGCGGACGACGTCGTCCGGGATCTCGCGCCACAGATGGTCGTGATAACAGAACTCGCCACCGCGGAGGATGGGGTGCCGTTCGAGCGCGTCGAGGTATTCCCGCACTTCATCGACGCTCTCGATGGTTCGGGACACGTCGCGCGAGATGTGATCGGCGAGAGACGGCACGACGCCCAATGCGGCGGCGCGCTCGACCACCTCGTCGATGGTGAGCGCGCCGTCGGAAAACGTGGAGTGGGCGTGGCAGTCAACTGGCTGCCAGTTCATGATTGATTAATAATCGTTCTTTAATTCAACTTTAGTGTATCCGGCCGCGGCCGGATGGTGTCCGGCCGAGGGCGGGTGGTGTCCGGGCGAGGCCGAACGCGCGTCGTATCGATCCGCGTCGTATCACGCGGCCGCGGACGCGTCGTGGAATCGCGCGGCGGCAGGCTAAAGATGGAACTGTCGCGGTAGCGACGCGAGGTGTCGCGTGGCTGCGGCCGGCCCGGCTGGATCGGCGCCGTCTGCCCCGGCACGACCACCGTGGTACCCGGCGCGCGGCCGGAATCAATGCCCGGACGCGGCGGACCGCCCGTCGGATATGAGCCGGGCGGGTATGCACTCGGGGGATTCGTGCCCGGGGGATACAGCGCGCCGACGCCAGACGTATCCGGATACAACCCACCGGTGTGCACGTCGCACTGCAGAATCGGGTCGGTGCCCGGAATGAAGAACTCATTGCCGACCAGCGACCGCGGACAATAGGGCGTCGCGAGCATGTTGGTGCTGAAGTCGATCTGTCGCGTGACGATGTCGGCGGGCATTGGCCAGTCGCGCGGCGCGGGGCGTTTCTTGTAAACCTCGGTCATGAACGCCGTCCACACGGGCGCCGCGAGAATGCCGCCCTGCGCGTTCGCCTTGATCTTTTGCGGCTTGTCGAACCCCATCCACACGCCGGCCACGAGATCCGACGTGTAGCCGACGTACCAGACGTTGGTGCCGTCGTTGGTCGTTCCCGTCTTGCCGCCGGCGGGATAGTGGAACTGCGAGCCGACGCTCCCTGCCGCGGTACCGCGCTGCACCACGTCCTTCATGACGCTGACCATGAGCCAGGCTTCCTCGGGCGACAGCACCGGAGTCGTCTGCGGCTGCGGCTCCCACAGCACATTGCCCTTCTGATCTTCGACGCGTGTGATCGCGATCGGCGCGGCGCGGGTGCCCAGCGTGGCGAAGGTCGAGTACGCGGCGACGAGCTCGATCGGATACACGTCGGCCGCGCCGATGAAGATCGACGGATAGCCGGGGATCGGCGTCGTGATGCCGAACTTGCGCGCTTCGTCGATCACGCTCTGCGTCCCGAGCTCGATGCCCAACCGAATGGTCGGCACGTTGCGCGACTGATAGAGCGCGCGGCGCATGGGAATCTTGCCGGTGAAATCGTTCTCGTAGTTCTGCGGCGTCCACGTGTCGCCGGGGCCGATCTGCACGGTGAGCGGCGAGTCGTCGAGGATGTACGACAGCGGGCGGCCATTCTGAATGGCGTCGGCGTACACGATCGGCTTGAACGTCGATCCCGGCTGGCGCACCGCCTGAACGGCGCGATCGAACTTGCTGTCGTCGAAGTCACGGCCGCCGACGAGCGCGCGAATGGCGCCGGTCGTGGGATCCATCGCGATGAACGCGCCCTGCAGGTATGGCGAGTTGGCGCTCGGCTGATCCGCATCGGTGTTGCTCAGATGCGCGACGTAGCTCTCGTACGACCGGTGGGGATATGCGCCGTAGCGGCCGGCTTCGATCGCGCGAATCTGCCGCTCGAGCGCGCGCTCGGCGGCCGACTGCATGTCGAGGTCGAGCGTGGTGTAGACCTTGAGCCCTTGTTCGTACAGCTGCTTGCCGAACTTGTCGTCGAGCTGTTCGCGAATCCACTCGACGAAGTACGGCGCGATGTCGCCTGCTTCGACGCGCGCGGCGAGGCGCAGCGGGTAGGCTTGCGCCTGGCTTGCCGTCGAGGCGTCGATCACGCCGTCGTCGCGCATCATCGAGATGATGGTGTTGCGGCGCTGTACGGCGCGGTCGGGATAGAGGCGCGGGTTGTAGCGCGTCGGACTCTTGGGCAGCGCGGCGAGCGTTGCCGCCTCGGCGACATTGAGATCCTTCACCGATTTGCCGAAGTAGCGCTGCGCCGCCGTTTCGATGCCGTACGCGCCGCTGCCGAAGTTGATCTGGTTGACGTACAGCTCGAGGATGCGCTGTTTGGCGGCGGTGCGGCTGCCAAGCTCCTTCGTGTACCGCTGCTCGATGGCGCGGGCGACCTTGGCTTCCTTGAGCTTGCGAATGAGCGTCTTCTCACGCGACAGCCGCTCGGGAAAGATGTTCCGCGCCAGCTGCATGGTGATGGTCGAGAAGCCTTCGTCGAAGTTGCGCGACCGGAGATCGACGGCGAGCGCGCGAGGAACGCTGGCCCAGTCCACACCCGAGTGCTGATAGAAGCGTTTGTCTTCGGTCGTGATGAACGCCTGCCGGACGAGGGGAGGAATGTCGGCGAACTTCACGAGTGTGCGCTTCTCGAGGCCCAGTTCCGTGATGTAGCGGCCGTCGGCGGCGTAGAGTTTCGAGGTTTGATGCGGCTCGTAGTCGTCGAGCGCCGCGGCCGAAGGACACCGGCCGGCGCGACAGACCATGGCCCAGCTCGCGTAGGCGAAGCCCAACCCGAACGAGGCGAGAAAGCAGAGCGTCAGCGCCAGCCCGCGGGTGAAACCGGGGTGTCGCTCGCGAAAGCGTCGAGTGAAGGGGAATGCCATTATGCCATGATAATTGATCGTTCCTCACGGCGGCGCTTCGCGCCTTCGCTCGGAATTGCCTACACATCCTTCCTCACTGCGGCGCTTCGCGCCTTCGCTCGGAATTCCGCGTTTCCAGTTATTCCCCTCTCTGTCTAATTTTGTGCCATGCGATCTCATGCGCTGCTCGACGACCTGCAATGGCGCGGTTTGTTGTACCAAAGCACCGAAGAGGTCGGTGACCTCCTCAACAGCGGACCGATCAGCGGCTACATCGGGTTCGATCCGACAGCGCCGAGCCTGCATATCGGCACGTTGTTGGTCATCATGCTGCTGGTTCGGTTGCAGCGGCACGGGCATCGTCCGGTCGCGCTCGCCGGCGGCGGCACCGGATTGATCGGCGACCCCGGTGGCAAAACGTCCGAGCGTCCGCTGTCGGATGCCGCCACGGTGGCGGCGAATGCGGAATCGATCCGGCGTCAGCTCGAGCGATTCCTGGATTTCAGCGGATCGAACGCCGCGCGCATGGTGAACAACGCGGAATGGCTGGTCGAATTGCGCGCGGTGGACTTCATGCGCGACGTCGGCAAGCACTTCACCGTGAACTACATGCTGCAGAAGGATTCGGTGCAAGGCCGCATGGAGGCGGGCATCTCCTATACCGAGTTCTCATACATGCTGCTGCAGGCGTACGATTTTCTGGAGCTGCGCCGGCGGCACGACGTGCGGCTGCAAATGGGCGGAAGCGATCAGTGGGGCAACATCACGGCGGGCATCGAGCTCATTCGGCGCACGACGGGCCAGGACGCGCACGCGATCACGTCGCCGCTCGTCACGACCTCGGCGGGCACGAAGTTCGGCAAAACCGAAGCAGGCGCGGTCTGGCTCGATGCAAGCCTGACGACGCCATACAAGTTTTATCAATTCCTCATCACCGCCGACGATCGCGACGCGGGGCGTTATCTGCGGTATTTCACGCTGCTCGATCGCCCAACGATCGAGGAGCTCGACCGTGCGACGGCCGAACAGCCGGAAAAACGAGAGGCGCAGCGCGTGCTCGCGCGCGAGGTCACGACGATCGTGCACGGCGAACGCGCCGTCACTGCGGCGTCCGAAGTCTCCGAGCTGCTGTTTGGCGGCAAGGAACCGCAGTCATTGTCCCGAGAGGCATTGCAGGCGCTGGCGCTCGAGATTCCGGTGTTCACGCTCGAGCCGAAAGACGAACCGACGACGTACGATGTGCTCGAGGCGACGCTCGTCGGGCCCGACGCACTTTTCTCGAGCAAGGCCGACATGCGACGGATGCTGCAGCAGGGCGGCGTATATCTGAATGGCCGCCGCCTGTCGCCCGAGCGCGAGCCGCTGAAAAAAGAAGACCGACTCGGCGGGGAATTCGTGCTCGTGCGGAAAGGCGCGCGGTCGTACGGGCTGGTGAAGGTGAAATAGCGAGACCTCTGTCATCCTGAGCGGAGCGAAGGACCCCCTGTCGCTGCGGAACGCTCCTCCATCGGGGAACGGGTCTTTCCCCTTCGCTACGCTCAGGGTCAGGATGACATCAGGGCCAGAACGCGCCGTACCTCTTCTTCCGTGTTGTAGAAATGCGGCGACAACCGAATCGCGCCTTCGCGCACCGAATGCGCAACGTTCGCCGCATTGAGTCGCGCGCTCACGGCTTTCGCGTCTTTCGGACGCACCGAGACGATCGCCGCCCGCTTCGAGTTGTCCGCCGGCGTCGCCAGCTCGACGTCGTCACGATCGAGCGCCCAGTCGACGATCATCTGCGCCAGCCGCAGCGAGTGGCGCGACACATCGTCCGGCCCAAGCTCGTGAATGAGCTCGAGGCTCGCGTTCATGCCGGCGTAATCCTGATACGGCAGCGTGATGAACTCGAACCGGCGTGCATCGTCGCGCCATGTCAGATCGTAGTCCGTCAGCCGACTGAAGTCATCTGAATCCTTCACGGCGAGCCAACTCACGTCGTGCGGCTCGAGCTCGGCGATGAGCTCGCGGCGCACGTAGACGAACGCCGAGCCCCACGGTGACAGCAGCCACTTCTGCGCACCGCACGAAAAGATGTCCACGTGCGTCTGCCGCAGGTCGACGCGCAGCGGTCCTACGCCTTGAATGGCGTCGACCACGAAATACACGCCGCGCTCGCGACACACTGCGCCGAGCGCGGTGAGATCGACGGTCGCGCCGGACGAGAACTGCACCCAGGACACGGCCACCGCGCGAACGCGCTCATCCTCGAGCTCGCGGCGCAGCCGCTCGACGTCGAGGACGCCGCCGTCGCACGCGATCTGACGAAACTCGACACCGCGCCGCGCGGCGAGTTGCATCCACGGGTACACGTTCGCCGGAAACTCCATCGTCGGCGCGAGTACGACGTCGCCTTGCTTCAACGGCAGCGCGAATGCGGCGAGGTTGATTCCAAATGTCGTATTGGTCGCCAGCGCGATCTCGCCCGGCGTGGCGCCGATCAGCTTCGCGATCAGCTCACGTCCGCGCGCGAGCGTGCCGAACTGGAGCTCCTGCGGAATGCGCTGCGGGTTCGTGCGCAGTCTCGCCCACTCGTTGGTCGCGGCGACTGCGCGCGCCGGAAGCGGACCAGTCGACGCGTTGTTCAGGTAGATCGCTTCGCCCGCGTGCGCCCAGGGGAATTCGGTGCGGCGCAGCGCCTCGACGTCGTAGCTCACGGCCGCGAGATGTCGGGCAAGCCGGCGCCGCGCGGGATGGCGGCGCGGACCGCGCGCGGGTCGATCGCATCACGCAGCGCGTCGCCGAGCAGGTTGAATCCGAGCACCGCGGCGCCGATCGCGAGTCCGGGGAACACCGACGTCCACGGCGCGTGTCGAAGCTGGTACAAGTCGCGGCCGTCCGCGATCATCGAGCCCCAGCTTGGCGTTGGCGGCTGGACTCCGAGGCCAAGGAACGACAGCGACGACTCGGCCATGATGGCGCCGGCGACGCCGAGCGTCGCCGCGATGACGACAGGTGCCACCACGCTTGGCAAAATATGGTTGATGAGTATTCTCACATCACCGCTGCCCAACGCGCGCTCGGCCTGCACGAACTCGAGCTCGCGCACCACGAGCACCTGACCGCGCACCAGACGCGCCATGCCCGCCCAACCGACGACGCCGATCGTGATGAACACCACGGTGAGCGACGGCTGCAGCGCGGCGACCATCGCGATCAGCAGCAGCAGTGTCGGAAAGGCGAGCGTGACGTCGGCGAGCCGCATCACGATCTCGTCGATCCACCGGCCGTAATATCCGGCAATCAGTCCGAGCACCACGCCAAGCGCCAGGGCGATGCTCTGCGCTCCGATACCGACAGAGAGCGACACTCGCGCGCCGTAGACGAGCCGCGCCCACACGTCGCGCCCTTGAATGTCGGTGCCGAACCAGTGGCTCGGCGAGGGGCCCTCGAGCGAGTGAATGAGATCGATGCCGAAGGGATCGTGGCGGGCGACGATTGGCGCGCCAACCGCGAGCACCACGAGCAGCACGATCACGCCGCCGCCGAACCAGGCGCGTTTGTCGGTCTTCAGCCGGTCCGTAGCCCGGGACATGGTTATTTGCCCTCGCCCTGGCGAGGCATCAGCGGATCGCCCAACTCTGCCGGCGTTCCCGGCCGCTGATGCTTCCAGCGCCGATGATGCCAGAAGTATTGCTCGGGTGCGCGGCGAATCCAGCGCTCCAGCGTTTGCGTGTAATCGGCGACGATGCGCTCGACATCGGCTTCGCGGTCGTCCGTCTCGTCGATTTCGACCGGCTCGAACGTGAGTTGATAGCGGCCGGACGGCTGCCGTAGCGCGGCGCCGAACACGACCGGCGTCCCGAGCCGCAGGGCGAAGACCGCCGGACCGCGCGGTGTCTTCGCGTAGCGTCCGAAGAACGGCACCCACGTTGACGCGAGCCCCGCCGCGCCTTGATCGACGAGAAACGCGACCGCGCGTCCCGAGCGCAGCGAGCGCGGAACGCGACGAACCGCCGCGTCATCGTGAACGACCGTCATGCCAATGCGTTGCCGAGTCGTGGTGAGATAGCGATCGAAGAGCGGGTTGGCCATGTGCCGCGCCACCACGTCAATGGGCAAACCCCGTGCTGCGATATATGCGCCACCCAGTTCCCAGTTGCCGAGGTGGCCGCTGACCATGATCAGTCCTTTGCCGCGCGCCAGCCGCTCCTCGACGATGCTCCAGCCCTGCACTTCCTCGAACATATCGATGACCTGCGCCGCCGAATACGATGGCAACACGGCCGTCTCGATCGAGGTCCGGCCGAGGTGGCCGTAGCATGCGCGAGCGATCGCCAGCACCTCGCTCTCGCTCTTCTCCGGGAACGCGGCGCGCAATTGCCTCTCGACCACCTCCCGACGAATGCCGAGCGGCGCATAGCCGAAGCGACCGACCGTCTCGCCGAACGCGCCGGCGTGCTGAAAGCTGAGACGCTCCATCGCAGCGACGGCGCCGCGCAGCGCCGCATATTCCGCGCGATGCGCGAAGGTGGCGTGCGGCGCCGGAAGCGGCGCGGGCATGACGACGCCGCTCACCTCTTCGACCACTGACTGCGGTCTCCGCCCGCGTTCACCGCGCGCTCGAATGCGTCGATCATCGCCGACTCGGTAAATTCGCGCTGCACACGCGTGCGCGCGGCGTTACCCATCGCGGCCATTCTCTCGCGGCTCGCCAGGAACGCGGCGACGCTCGACGCGATGTTCGCCGGCTCGGCGGGCGGCAACAGTGTGCCCGTGATCGCGTCCGCGACGAAGTGCTGCGTCAGCGGCGATTTGTCGGCGATGACCGGAATGCGCATCGCCATGAAGTCGAGGCACGCGTACGCCGCGGTATCGCCGCCTGAAACGATCCAACCCGCTTCCGCAGCGCGCATCACGTCGAGCTCGTCCGGCGCATCGCCGACGAATGACACCAAAGCGCCGACGCCAAGCGCGGAAGCGTGCATCTTCAATTCCTCGTCGAGCGAACCTGGTCCGAACACGACGACGTGCATGTTGCGATGGCGCGGCGCGAGCAGCGCAAGCGTGCGAAACACGGTCGCGATGCGATAGCGTCCCGATTCATCGTAATGGCAGGCGATGATCATTCCTTCGGACGGCGCCTCGAGCAGCGCGCGCGAAACGGGCTCGAGCTCGTCGTACGCCGCGACGTCGACGCCGAGTGGAACAATGGCCGGTGGAAGCGCCCAACCGGCGCGCGGCAACTCGTCCAGCTCGCGCTGCGTAGTAATGATGAGCCCCGACGCGGCCAATCGCAGCGCGAGTTTGCCTCCGCGTTGCAGCTCGAGCGAATCGAAGCACGGTACGCGTCGCAGCACCGCGCCGCGGTCGGCGAACAACCGTGCCGAGCTCACGATGAGTTGGTCGCGTTCGGAGGTGACGACCGCGACTTCGATGAACTTCGATTGAATGACTTTGCGCAGATCCCACGCGCCACCGGCGGCGGATGCGTCGGCGTTCACCGGCACCGTTTCGATCTCGGCCGCGCGCGCCAGCTCGTCCAGGCGACTGTCGGCGCAACACGCGACCGTGACGAAGTGCCCGCGCGCGACGAGTCCCCGCGCCGCGGAGAGCACCGCGCGCGAGGACCCCGACCATCGCTTGTCCCCCACGTAGAACAAAACGCGCATTAGGTAACTCTGTACGGCGGAATTCCGAGCGTAGGTGCGAGCGGAGCGAACCGCCGAAGCGAGGAACAATGAACGCCCAACGCTACACACTCGCCGGAATTCTTTCGCTCCGCTCGTCGCGGAATTGCAACGAATGCAACCGGAAGTACGCGCCGCGTTCGGCCAGGAGCGCCGCGTGCGTACCTCGTTCGATGATGCGGCCGCGTTCGAGCACGAGAATCTGGTCGGCGTGGGTGACGGTAGACAAGCGATGCGCGATCACAAAGACGGTGCGGCCGGTCAGCAGGCGATCCACCGCCTCCTGGACGAGACGCTCCGATTCGGTGTCGAGCGCCGAGGTCGCTTCGTCGAGAATGAGCAGCGGCGGATCGACGAGCAGCGCGCGCGCGATCGCGATGCGTTGGCGCTGGCCGCCCGAGAGCCGCGTGCCGCGCTCGCCGAGCACCGTGGCGTAGCCCTGGGGCAGCGCCTTGATGAACTCGTGCGCGTTCGCGGCGCGCGCGGCGGTCTCGATCTGGGCATCGCTGTACTTGCCCGCCGCGCCGTACGCGATGTTGTTGCGCACGGTGTCGTTGAACAGCACGGTATCCTGGCTCACGATGCCGGTGAGTGCCCGCAGCGACGCGAGCGTGATCTCGCGCGTGTCGACGCCGTCGAGCGTGATGCGGCCGTCCGTCGGCTCGTAGAAGCGCGGGATGAGGTCGACGAGCGTCGTCTTGCCGGCTCCGCTGGCTCCGACGAGGGCGACGACGGAGCCCTTGGGCGCGGTGAAGGAAACGTCGCACAACACGGGCTCGGCGTCGTAGGCAAAGCTCACGCGCTCGAACGCGATACCGCGATCGAACGAGGTGACCACGCGTGTGCCGCGATCGCGTTGCGGTTCCGTCTTCTGGTCCAGCACCTCGAACAGCCGCTCCGCGGCCGCGAGCGATTGTTGCGCGGTCGTCGGCGCCTGCGACAGCTGTTTGAGTGGCGGCAGAAGGCGCATGACCATCGTCATGAAAACGATCAACGCCGCCGCGTCGAGACCGCCGCGGCCGTTGATTACCTCGGTCGCGCCGATCCACAAAATGAGCATCGCGATCGAGGTGCCGATCACTTCCGTGAGTGGTTGCGACAACGCGGCGACGCGGTTGATGCGCACCATGCCTTCGGAGTACCGATGGCTCGCTTCGGCGAACCGACGATCCTCGTACGCTTCCCCGCCGAACGACTTCACGAGTCGAATGCCTGAGGTGACTTCCTGGAGTACGCTGGTTGCCTCGCCGTAGTCGCTGCGGCTGCGTCGATAGCCATGACGCAACCGCCGCAGCAGTGGTTGGAGCGCGAGCGTCAGCACTGGCGCGACGACGAGAGACAACAATGTCAGCCGCACCGACATCACGATGAGCGTCGCGACATAGGTGATGATCTGCGCGGCATTCTGCACGGTGCGCGTCACGAGCTCCGTGATCAGCACCTTCGTCTGATCCGTGTCGGATACGATGCGCGAGATGATTTGCCCGGCCTTCATGCGATGGAAGTAGCCGAGCGGCAGCCGCTGCATGTGGCCGAAGACGCCATCGCGGAGATCGCGAGTCACGTACTCCTGGAGCGACGCGCCGAACTGGCCGGCGGCCCACACGAACACGTTTTTCACGAGCACGACGATGCCGATCGTGACGATCACGACCTCGAGCGCCTGCATGTGGGGGCGTCCGGTGATGAAGCGGCCGAGGACCCACTGGAGGACGCCGGTCACGACGCCCAAGTCGGGGAGCGGCGTCGAGTCGCCGTTGAGCTCCCGGAGGAATGGAATCAGCAGCGTGAACGAAAACGCGTCGAGGGCGGCCGCGATCACGTTGCAGATGATGTTGCCGGCCATTCGCCACCAGTGCGGACGGAGATAGCCCAGCAACCGCCGATACAGGACCATGGTTATCGCTCCTCCCTGCGGCGCTGCGCACCGTCGGTCGGAGTTCCGCGATGGAGCAGCATCCCTACCGCCGCGGCGTGAGAAGCGACACGGGCAGGATGCATTCCTCGGGCGTCACGCCGCCGTGCAGGAACGATCCGCGATACCGGCTCTGATACTCCCTGAGCTTCGTCGGATACACGAAAAACGAATCGCCGGTCGCGAGCAGCGAGTTGGCCCCGAGGCCGCGCCGGGGGAGTTTTAAAGAATCCTCATTAGTAAACAATAATGCCTGCTCCGGGTTCTCCGCCCGCAGGTCCTCGCCGAACTTGTAGCGCAGATTCTGCGTCGCGTCGCGCTTGGCGAACACCGTCGCCGGCGTCCGGCAGTGGATCGAGCCGTGATCGCTCGTGATCAGCACCTTCACCTTCCGCCGCGCCGCCTCCTGCAACACCGCGAACAGCGCCGAGCGCTTGAACCACTGCTGGGTGATCTGGCGCAGCGCGATCTCGTCGCGCGCCACCTCGTACAGGATCGCCGACTCCGAACGGCCGTGCGTCAGGAGATCGACGAAGTTGAACACGAACGCCGAAATCCCCTCGGGCGCGATGACGCGCGAGAGGCGCCGCTCGACGTCGTCGCCCTCGTTCGCCGTCGACACTTTTTCGTAGCGCACCGGCAGCTTGGAGCCGAGCTCGGCGAGCTGCGCCTCGAGCAATTGGCGTTCGTGCGCGTTGAGCGTCTCGTCTTCACGCTCGCCCCACCAGTCGGGGAAGCGCGCCGCGATCTCGGCCGGAAACAAGCCGCTGAACAGCGCGTTCCGCGAATACGGCGTCGCCGTGGGCAGCACGCTGAAATAGTGCGTCGTCTCGATGTCGAACATCGGCGCGATGATCGGTTCGAGCGCGCGCCATTGATCCAGCCGGAGACAATCGACGATCACGAAGAGCGCCTGTTTGTCCGCCTTGAAGATCGGCATCAGGAACTCGGGCACGATGTCGATCGACAGCGGCGGCCGGTCGCCCTCGAGGTCGCGCAGCCAGCCGGGATAAGCCGACTTCATGTAGATCGCGAACTCGCGGCGGAGATCGGGATAGAGGCCCTGGAGCGACTCGTACAAACCCGTTTCGTTCGCGGCCGCGAGATCGAGATCCCACTGCACGACCTCGATGTAGCGGTCGATCCATTGCCGCCAGGTCAGGCCGCGCAACGGCTCTTCCTGCAGGTCGCGGAAGCGCTCGACGAACTTGCGCGCCACCGCTTGCTGGCGAATACGCGAGCCCTCGAGGAGACGCGTGATCGCCGCATAGACCTGGCGCGGCGTGACCGGCTTGACGAGGTAGCCCTCGAGCGCATTGCCGATCGCTTCGGTCATCGTCGAGTCTTCCTCGCTCTTGGTGACCATCACGATCGCGACATTGGGGTCGGCTTCGCGCAGCTCGCGCAGCGCGTCGAGGCCGCGCTTGCCCGGCATCTGCTCGTCGAGGAGCACGAGGTTGAAGGGCTTGCGGCGGACCATCTCCACCGCGTCGTCGGCGTTGGTGACGGTTTCAACGTCGAACCACTTGTCCCGCAAGAAGATGCGGTGCGGTTCGAGGAGCTCCGCCTCATCGTCAACCCAGAGGACGGATTTCGCCGGTTGAGCCATTTGGGAAATATAGGGCGTCGGGGCGTCGGGGCGTCGGGGCGTCGGGGGGCGTATGGGCGTATGGGCGTCGGGGCGTATGGGCGAGTTTGCTATTATTGACGCGTGCCGTCGCTGCCATCGCTCAACCCGCCGTACGCCCTGGCGCCGAACTTCTTTCGGTTTCCGGCGCTCGCTGCGCTCGCCGGGCGCGCGGCCCTCGGCGGGCAGCGTGAAGTCGCGCTGGCGATTTATCTCGCCGCGAGACTGGCGCACGATACGCTGCCCGAGCGGGGGCTGAGCGGAGCGTTGCGTACGGATCGCGCGACAAGCGCCAAGACGTGGCTCGCGAATTTGGCGCTTCCGACTCCCGTGCGGCCCGCGATCGCCAAGCTGGTCGAAGCCTCCGCCGGGACGCCCGCCGCGGCCGCCGACGGCGTCCGCAATGTGATCGCCGTCACCGCGACGTTTCTCGATCCGCACGCACGATTGGAACTCGATCGCCTGGCCGCGACGCTCGATGCGCAAGCGCTTGTGGGATAAGCGCTAACAAGCGTCTCCCCGAGGTTCTGCTTCTTGCTCCGGCTCGATACAGGACCGTATTATGGCCCATGACGCGCAGCGCCGACATTTCCCCCCTTTCCGTCTTGCTGTCTCGTGTCGATGCCGTCAGCGACGGCGCACCAAGCCGTGACACCATCCCCTGCGGGTTCCCGAGTCTGGACAAGATGCTCGGCGGCGGATTCCGTCGCGGGGACCTGGTCGTGCTCGGGGGCGACGTCGGGAGCGGCAAGTCCGCGTTGGCGCTCGCCGTCGCGATTCGCGCCGCGTTTCAACCGTCGCGCGTCGCATTTCTCACCGCGGAGGCGAGTGTCGAGCGGGTGCTCGAGCGGGTCATCGCCATCGAGGCGCGGGCGCGCATCGACGATCTGCGCAACGGAACGCTCGACGAAGTCGCGCGGGCGAATGCCGGTGCGGTCGCGCTTCGGCTGCGCGATCATCTGCCGATCGTCGAGCGCATTAGCGGTCACTCGGTCGCGGAGCTCGAGACGCAGCTCCACGCGTTGCCCGAGGTCGATCTCGTCGTCCTCGATTCGATGACGGCGCTCGCCGGCGGGCAGCGCGATCTCGACGAGGAACTGTCGGTAGTCGTACGGCGCCTCAAGGCATTGGCCCTCGATCATCACGTCGCCATCATGACGACAGCGCCGCTGCCCCACCTCGTTGCCCGGCCGGATCGCCGCCCCACCCTCGACGACTTTGGCGCCTTGGGCTCCGTCAAGCAGCACGCCGACGTCGTGCTCGGCCTGTTTCGGCAGGACATGTATGAACCCGCGCGCGACATCGAAGGCGCGACGGAGCTGTTCGTTCGAAAGAATCGCAATGGGCCCACCGGGTACATCGATCTGTATTTCTACGCCCAGTGGATGCGTTTTGAAGACATGCTCGATCCCGACCGGTAGGAGTTTGTCATGCGAATGATTCGATCCGCGCTGCTCGTCGGCGCGGCCTTGTTCGGCTCAGGCTGCGCGGCCGCCATCTCCGGCAGCGGCGACAGCATTACGCGTCTCGAGAAGGCGCGGGCCGCTGACCCCCAGTCCGAGGCCGTCGAGCGGTCGCTCGGCATCGCGTACTTCAAAGGCAATCGCTACGACGATGCACGCGACGCGCTGAAGAAGGCCGCGGAGATGGATCCGCGAGACGGCGTCGCCGCGCTCTATCTGGGTCTTACCGCCGAAGCGCTGAACGACGTGCCCGGCGCGCGCGCCGCGTACCAGTCGTATCTCGCGGTCGGGAAGACGCGCGCGGCAAAGAAGCAAATCCAGGCGCGCCTCGAGGCGCTCAAACTCAAGGAAATTCAAGTCGAGGCGAAGGCCGCGCTCGCGCACGAATCGCAGCTCGACGGCGTCGTCGGGCCGCCGAACACCGTCGCCGTGATGCCGTTCACGTTCTACGGCAGCGATACCACGCTCAAGCCGATCGAGCGAGGGTTCGCCGAACTGGTGAGCACGGATCTGAGCCGCGTGTCGCGGTTGACGGTCGTCGAGCGCATGCGGCTGCAAGCCATCCTCGACGAGCTCTTGCTGCAACAACAACAGCAGCACGCGGGGCTCGCCGGCGGAACCGGCGTGCGCCTGGGCAAGCTGCTGCGTGTGCGGCAGATCGTGGCGGGCACCATTCAACAGCAGGGCAACGAGCTCACGGCGAACGCGATCGCGGTCGACGCCTCGAGCTCCACGGCGACGCCCGAGGCGCGCGATCAGCAGACGATCGACAATCTGTTCACGATGGAAAAGAACATCGTGCTCGGAATTCTGACGAACATGAGCGTGCAGCTGACGACCGCCGAGCGAAACGCGATCGAGCAGCGGCCGACGCGCTCGCTCGCGGCGTTCCTGTCGTTCAGCCGCGGACTCGAGCTCGAAGATCAGGGCCGCTTCGACGAAGCCGGCCGCCTTTTCGATAACGCGGTGCGACTCGATCCCGGATTCGGCCCCGCGCAGACAAAGAGTCAGGAAGCGAAGGGTGCGGCATCGGGTAACCAGGTGAGCGCGAGCACAGTCGAGTCGAGCCTTCGCGGGACGACGGAAGGCGCGGCGATCACGGCGGCGTCTCAGGGTTCGGTCACGACGAACACGTCGAGCGGTACGGCATCGACGGTGGCGGAAGGGTTGAACCCGTCGACGGCGGGCGGCGCGACGACGGGCGGCGGCACGACGACGACGCAGCCAGCGAAGGATCCGTCCTCGGGCACGGCGAGCGACAACCCGTCGACGAAGACCGCGAAGGTCACGATTCAGATCCATCAGCCGGGCCATCCGTGAGCGTTCTATGATTAGCGATCGCTCAACAACGGCCGTGGCGGCGCTCGCGCTGGCGATCGCATCGGCGGCCGGCGCGCAATCCTTCACGGACGTCGGCGCGCGAGTGGCGCCGCAGTTTCACTCGTACGACTTGCACGCGCCGTCGAACACGACAATCAGCGAATTCTCGGTCCCGGTCTTCGTGCTCGTTCCGGTGACGCCCTCGCTGAGCTTCGACCTGGGCTCGGCGTATGCCCGCTCGCAGGTGACGCAGACGAGCGGCGGCAAGTCGACGACGAGCACCATCTCGGGCGCCACGGACACGCAGGTGCGCGCGAACTACACGTTCGGCAACGACTTCATGGTGCTGACCGCCGGCGTGAACTTGCCGACGGGCAAGTCGACGGTGTCGGCCGCGGAGCAGTCGGCCGCGGGGTTGATCGGCAGCGACTTCCTGTCGTTTCCGATCTCGAACATGGGCAGCGGATTCGGCGGCACCGGCGGCCTTGCCGTGGCGCGCCCGCTCGGCGACTGGAATCTTGGATTTGGCGCGAGCCTGCGGCACGCGGCGTCGTACGAGCCGTTCGATGCGGCCGGCGGACCGGCGCTGCACTACCAGCCGGGCAACGAGTATCGGGTGCGCGGCGGTATCGACCGGGCGTTCGGTACGGGACGCATTTCGGTCGGGCTCACGTATTCCACTTTTGGAAACGACAATCTGGCCGGCTCGATCTACAACACGGGCAACCGGTGGATCACGCAGTTCGGCGCGAACAACACCGTTGGTCTCGGCGAGTTGGTGTTGTCGGGGTGGAATCTGTACCGAACCGCGGGCACGCTCGCCGACAGCTCGTTCCTGCCGCACGAGGACATCTTCAACACGGCGTTGTCCTACGGCGTGCCGGTGGGCTCGATGATTCTCGAGCCGAACGTCGAAGGGCGTGGTTGGTTTCAGAACAACGGCGCGGCGTCGAGCTACATGGCGACATTTGGCGTTCGTTCGCAGATGACGGTGTTGGGGTACGCCGTGGTGCCGAGCGTGGGCTATTCGGTCGGCCGCTTGGCCGCGCAGGATGCAACCGGCGCGAACGCGACGGCGGGGCTCACGGGACTGCACGCGACGCTGGCTGTGAGAATCCGCTAGCGCGGTCATCCTGAGCGAAGCTCTGTCATCCTGAGCGAAGCGAAGGACCCCTTTCCGCCGAGGAGAGGGGTCCTTCAGCGCTTCGCGCCTGAGGATGACATTCGCGTATATTCCATGCAGACCCTTTGCCCCGATCGTGCTATGGCCGGCCACAGTAAATGGAAGCAGATCAAGCACTACAAGGCGGCGACTGACGCCAAGCGTGGTGCATTGTTCACGAAGCTCATCCGCGAAATCACGATGGCCGCGAAGCTCGGCGGCGGCGATCCGTCGGGAAACGCCCGACTCCGCTTGGCAATCGACACCGCCAAGGACGCATCGATGCCCAAGGAAAACATCGAGCGCGCGGTCAAGAAGGGCACGGGTGAGCTCGAGGGTGTCGACTATCAGGAAGTGACGTACGAGGGCTATGGGCCCGGGGGCGTCGCGCTGCTCATCGACGCGGTTACCGACAATCCGACGCGCACCGTCGCCGAAGTCCGGAGCAAGATGACGCGACTTGGCGGCAACCTCGGCACACCGAACTCGGTGGCGTGGATGTTCGAGAAGAAGGGCCAGGTCTACGTCGACGCGGGCCGCATCGACGAAGACGCGCTGATGGAAAAAGCCCTCGAAGCGGGTGCCGAGGATGTGGCGCGCGAAGACGAGCGGTTTCTCGTCACCACGAGCCCCAGCGATTTTCACCTCGTGCAGGAAGGCCTTCGCAAGGCCGGCGTCGAGATCGCGGAAGCCGAGCTCGCCATGGTGCCGAAGAACACCGTGCAGGTTGCGGGCAAGGACGCCGAAGCGCTCTTCAAGCTGCTCGAGACGATCGAGGAGCTCGACGACGTGCAGAAAGTCTGGGCGAACTTCGATGCCGACGTCAGCGAGATGGCCGGCTCCGAGTGACGACGCACCGCGAGTGATCGCGTGATCGTTCTGGGGATCGACCCCGGCACAGCAAGCACCGGCTACGGTGTGGTCAAGGGAGACGGGCTCGGGCTCGTCTCCCTTGTCGAATGCGGCGTGATTCGCACGCGGCCGCGCGATCCGCTGCCCGTTCGCTTGCAGGAGATTTACGAGGGCGTCGCGGAGCTGCTCGCGCGCCACGCGCCCGACGCCATGTCGGTTGAAGATGTGTTCTACGCGAAGAACGTCCGCACGACCGTGGTGCTCGGGCATGCGCGCGGCGTCGTGCTCCTCGCGGGCCAGCAGGCCCACGTCGAGATTCACGAGATTCCACCCGCTGAGATCAAGAAAGCGGTCGTCGGTACGGGCGCGGCGACGAAGGAGCAAGTGCAGTTCATGTTGACGCGATTGCTGAAACTCAAATCAGTGCCGCAGCCGTCGGATGCGGCGGACGGCGTCGCGGCCGCGCTCGCGTGCCTGATGGCGGCGCGGCTGCCGACGCTGAGCGGTCTGCGTTCGACGCGCGCACGGACCGGACGCGCGTGATCGCGCAACTCAACGGGTCGCTGCTGAGCAAGGATCTCGATCGCGTCGAGATCATGACGCCGGGCGGCGTCGGCTACGAGCTTGCCATTCCACTCGGCGTGTACGAGAAGCTGCCGCGCGTCGGCGAGCCGGTGGCGCTGCACACGCATCTCGTCGTGAAGGAAGACGGTTGGCAGCTCTTCGGCTTCGCGACGCCATTCGAGCGGCGCGTGTTTCAGCGCGTGCTCAACGCGAAAGGTGTGGGGCCGGCGCTCGCGCTCGGGTTGCTCTCGACGCTGACGGCCGAGCGATTGGTGACGGCGCTTCGCAATCGTGACATCCCGACGCTGCAAAGTGTGCCGCGTGTCGGGCGCAAGAAGGCCGAACAATTGATATTGGATCTCGCCGACAAGCTCGACGATCTGCAAGTTTCTTCCGCCGCGGGACCGGGTGGACCGCGACCCGAGAGTGCGGGAGCCGAGGATGCGGTGCGGGCGCTGGTGTCATTGGGCTACTCGACGCAGGATGCCGAGCGCGCGGTGCGAGCGGCGATCGACGATAGTGGCGCGGGAATGGGAGCGGCTGAGCTCATTCGCGCGGCGCTGGGGAAAGTTCGGGGCTAGTTCAAAAACAGGAGCAGATCCTCGACTCCCCTTCGCTACGCTCAGGGTCGCGAGGATGACGGTCGCGCCGATTGGCGCGCGAGGATGACGGTCGCGCCGATTGGCGTGCGAGGATGACAGTCACGGGTGAGGAACTAACGAGTGCTTGCAGCCAATCGTACGGTCACGTTCACCGAGTCGGTGATTCGCGAGATGACGCGCATCGCGAGCATGCACAACGCGGTGAATCTCGCGCAGGGATTTCCCGATTTCCCGATGCCCGAGCCGATGAAGGAAGCGGCGTGCACGGCGATCAACGGCGACATCAACCAGTACGCCGTCACGTGGGGCACGCCGGTGCTGCGGCAAGCGATCGCCGAGAAGTATCGGCGGTGGTACAACATGGAGGTCGATCCGGATCGCGACGTCACGGTCACGTGCGGCGCGACGGAAGCCATGGCGTCCGTCTTCATGGCGCTGATGAATCCGGGGGACGAAGTGATCGTCCTCGAGCCGTTCTACGAGAATTACGGCCCCGACGCGATTCTGGCCGGTGCCACGCCGGTGTTCGTTCCGCTCGAGAAGCCGGACTGGCGCATCGATCCGGATCGGCTGCGCAAGGCGTTCAGCTCGCGCACGAAAGCGATCGTCGTGAACACCCCGCACAATCCGACGGGCCGCGTGCTGTCGCGCGCCGACATGGATCTCATCGCGAGCTTGTGCGTCGAGCACGATGCGTGGGCGATCACGGACGAGCCGTACGAGCACATGATCTACACGGGGCATCACCATCCGCTGGCGACATGGCCCGGCATGCGCGAGCGCACCATCACGATCTCGTCGCTGTCCAAGACGTGGAGCGCGACGGGGTGGCGCATCGGCTGGATCATCGCGCCGCCGGCGCAGACTGGTCCCATTCGCAAGATTCACGATTTTCTAACAGTCGGCGCGCCGGCGCCGCTGCAGACCGCGGCGGCCGTCGGCTTCGCGTTCGACGCCGATTATTACAATCACTTCACGCTCGAGTACAAGAAGCGCCGCGATTTCATGACCGGGGTGCTCCGCGAGCAGGGCTTCGAGTTCTGCGTCCCCGAAGGCGCGTACTACATCTTCGCCGACTTCTCGGCGATCAGTGATCTCGATGACGTGACGTTCGCGAAGTGGATGACGCAGGAGATCGGCGTCGCGACGGTGCCGGGGTCGAGCTTCTACTCGCGGAAGGAAGACGGGCGCACCTTCACGCGGTTCGCGTTCTGTAAGAAGCAGGAGACGCTGGATCGTGCGGCCGAGCGGTTGGCGGGGTTGCGGGCGGCGTTGGAGCGCAGGGCATCGGCGTCCTGAAGGAAGCATTGTCATCCTGAGCGACCCTGAGCCCAGCGAAGAGGAGTCGAAGGCCCCCGTCCCGACGGAGAAGCCCTCCGCTGTGAAGGGTCCCTCGACTCCGGCGCTTCGCGCCTCCGCTCGGGATGACACACGCACTCAACGCGAACTCCGCGTCCACACCATGATCAACCCGCAGTTCCCATTCGGCAGCGAATTCCGAAACTCCACCGGAATGTCCGCCGGCCCGGGATAGACCTCGATCCCGTAAATCTCATTGGCCGGAATGTCGTTGAGATTGTAGTTCGGTCCGAGAATCAACCCGTCGCGTCCGAGCGGCATCACGCACATGTCCGGCGTGACCAGCACGCTCACCGGTCCGCGGCGCGAGACGACCACCGTCTGCATTCCCTTCTGGCGCACGTCGACCGACGACACGCGGCGCAATAGATCCGCCGTCTGGATCGGCGGATTGTTCTCGATCTCCGCGCGCGTGATGAACGTTCCGCCGCCCTTCTGCTGCCGGCGGCGCTCGAAGTCCGAGAGGCGCGCCACGACCGGAACTGCATTCACCGTCACCGTGTCGAGCGTGCGCGCGGCAGCATGCATGATCACGTGCACGTTCAGCGTGTCGCGCTCGGGTACCTCGAGCGTCGTCGTGATTTCGTCGAACCCAAGGCGGCGAATGGTGAAGATGTTCGCGCCGGGACGGCGCACGGCGACGACGACGCGGCCGGTTGAATCGGATCGCCACTGCATTCGCTCACCGATCGCGGTGATGGTCGCGTTGGGCAGCGGTGCGTCGCTGGCGGCATCAGTGATCCGCAGCCGCACGACCTGCGCGCCGAGATGACCGGCGGCAAGCGTCATTCCCAGAATCATCACGCATGCGCGGACCCAATACATGCACCGACGATACGCCGTCAAAGCCCGCACGTCCAGAAAACGCGAACGCGGCGACCCGTGATGGGCCGCCGCGTTCGCTGAGACGATGGTCTGCGATCGAACGAGCGCTTTAGTGAATTGAAATCAAGTTCACCGTGACGCCCGGCTCCTTGCCGCCGTTCACGGTGCGCATCGCCAAGCCGGCACCCAGCTCATAGTGGCCGAGCTGAAGCCCGACGCCACCCGACATGCCCCAGCCATTGGTGATGTACGACGCACCCGCGCGCAGGCGCAGCAACGGCAGCCACTCATAGTCGATGCCGCCGCCGACCGACGTTTTCGGGCCGATGAGCAATGCATCGCCGGTCTGCTGCCGTGCATCAGCCGAGAGAATGATCGACCGACGCCATCCGTACGCCAGGCCAAGGCCGAGGATCGGCTTGAACTTGTCATCGGTGACCTGGTGGCGAAGCGAGGCAGGCGCCTGAGCATACGGACCGGCCGTGAAATCCGACGTGTTGCTGTTCCCGTCGAACAACGCCGTGCCGACCTTCGAGTACAGCTTGGTCTCATCCCACGCGAACGAGTTGAAGACGTTCTGCGCCGTGGCGCCGAAGCTCAGTTTTCCCTGGCTCCACGCGAAGCCCACGTCGACACCAACGCCCGAGCCCGCAACTTTGCTCGAATCAGGATTCGAGTACACGACCGGCAGGTTCACCGACACCGTGTTGCCCGCGGTGCTGCCCTGATCCTGCGCGATCGCGACCGCGTTGCCCGCGACGTACTTCGCGGTAACGCCGAGCGCCGCGTGGCTCGCCGACTTCGCGCCGCCGCCGAACGACAACGCATAGCTCAAACCGGCCGTTGTGAACGCACCGGCGTGCACGCCGGAACCAGCGAGGTTGAGCGTCGACACCTGTCCGGTGCGCCCGGCGTTGCCGAACATGATCGCCTGGAACGCATCGGGATTGAGCTTCGTACTGCCCGCGACCGACGATCCGACCTGGAGCGCGAGCGGACCCGCGCTCAACGCCAGGAACGTGACGCCCGCGTCGAGACGGCCGTTTTCGCCGCCCTTCGCGGTCACCTTCTGCAACCAGCTCTCGCGCTGCGCCGCGGGAAGATCCTTGCCGGAGTACGGCGCGACGTCGCTCAACGAAATCGGATCGAGACCCGACGAGCCGCTCAGCGCGAGCGCGGTGAACGAGAACGCCGGATTCCCAGGCATTCCGAGGTTCGCCGGATTCCACGCCACGGCGTCGTAGCCGCGCGCCCGCGCGGTGTACGCGTTGCTCAAACCGGTCGCGCTCGGGCTTGCGTTGGGCAGCTGCGCGCTGGCGGTCGCTGCAAACGCGACGAGAACGAGAGCGCTCGCCACGCGCGCGCCGCGATGGTTATTCGTGCTCATTGATTGCTCCCGGTATTGAGACCGATTTGCATGCGCGCGACGACGGAAACCGTCTGCCCCGGCGTGACGACAACGTTGCTTCCACTCACCGTGCCGGCGAAGCCAATGGCGACCTGATGGCCGAACAGCGCCTGGAGATCGCTCTTCGTCAGCGAGACCACCGGCGTCGTGGTGCCGGATCCCAGCACGACCGGTTTCGTGATCGTCGTGCCGTCCGCCGTGAGTGTGACGCTCAGGTTGCCCGTCGCGGCGAAGGGGTTCGTCACGGTGAGCTCGAGCGCGCCGTCGTTCACGCGATCGGTGATCGACTTATCGAGGCTGCTGAGATCGAACTGCGTGGCGCTCGACGACACGGTCTGATTCGCGAGACTGACCGACGCGCTCGAGAGATACAGCGGGCCCGTGCTGCCGCTCACGCTGATCGTGCGCGTCATGTCCATGGACACGGCGTCGCCGGCGGGCGAGCTGAGCGAGGTGACGATCTGCAGTCCGCCATTTCCGGCGATGGTGCCGGCGAGCGCGATCTTGCGAGTCACGACGCCGCCCGCGGGCATCGCGATCGCGCTGCCATCGAGCGAGTCGCGGCCAACCACCGTCGTGCCGCTCAACACGCGAACGACGTAATACCCACGCGCCGTCGGGCTCGGACGAATGGGATCGAAGTTGAAGCCGTTGTTGATCGTCACCGTCAGCGTGTCGCGCACCAGCGTGGCGCTCGCGACGCCGCTCGGCAGCGCGACGCTCGCGTTGCCCTGGCCGACGAACGCCGGCTTCGGAATGCTGAAGCCGTTCGACGCCGCGCACGCCGAGCAATCCTGCCCGAGCGAACGGCTGATGGTCGTCGACGACGGCGAGATCGTCGCCTGGAATGCACTGTTGTCCGCGGTCGCACTCACGCCGCTCGGCAGCAAGGAGTTCACGGAGATCGACGTGCTCTTGGCGGGAATGTCCCACTGCGTCGTGTACTTCGGCGCCGCGGTGGGAATGTCACACGCCGCCAGACTGCCGAGCACGACTATGCTCAGCCATGCGGACTTTTTGTGCATGGGTACCGTCTTCGGTTTTTGGGATTCGAGAACGGCCGCCGGCTTCGTTCATCGCGGCGGCGGGGGGATTCGATCAGAGTTTCGGCCGCGGTGACGCGGCGCTGCACTTCGGCGTCTATTCGGGGTATATTTTGATCGGACCGCGAACGCGGTTCACCGGTTGGCCGAACAACACCCCGCCTGATAGTGTGTAGCGATGTCGCGAGCCGAGATTACGACCCCTGAAGTCTTGAGCGACGAGTCGGTCGTCGAGCTCTCCCTTCGTCCGCAGCGGCTCGCCGAATTCATCGGCCAGCAAAAGGTGAAGGAGAGTTTGCGGATCTACATCGACGCCGCGCTGGCGCGCCGCGAGCCGCTCGACCACACGCTGTTCTTCGGACCACCGGGACTCGGCAAGACCACCCTGGCCGAGCTGATCGCGCGCGAGTTGGGCGTGAACATTCGCACGAGCTCGGGACCCGCGCTCGAGAAGCCGGGCGATCTCGTCTCGACGCTCACGAACATGCGGCCCGGCGACATTCTGTTCATCGACGAAATCCATAGGCTGCGGCCTATCATTGAAGAGTTCCTCTATCCGGCGATGGAGGATTACAAAATTGACATTCGCTTGTCCGACGGGCCGAAGGCGCAGACGATCAGCATGGCGATCGAGCCCTTCACGCTCATTGGCGCGACGACACGACTTGGCATGCTGACGGCGCCGATGCGCGCGCGCTTCGGCATCGAGCAGCGGCTCAACTTTTATCCGGCCGAGGATCTCGAGTTGATCGTGCGCCGCACGGCGGACGTGATGAAGGTCGAGATCGAGAGCGACGGCGCGTCGGAGATTGCGCGGCGCGCGCGTGGAACACCGCGTGTGGCGAACCGCCTGCTGCGCCGCGTGCGCGACTACGCGCAGGTGAAGGGCGGTGGTGTGATCACGAAGGCGATCGCCGATCAGGCGCTCGCGCTACTCGACGTGGACATGTTCGGCCTCGACGACATGGATGCGCGCATCATCAAGACGATCATCGAGAAGTTCGACGGCGGCCCGGTTGGATTGAACACGATCGGTGCGGCGATCGGCGAGGATGAGAACACGATTCAGGAAGTGTACGAGCCGTTTCTCGTGCAGCATGGCTTTCTGCAGCGTACGCCGCGCGGGCGTGTGGCGACGGCGCAGGCGTATCGGCATTTTGGATTTACGCCGAGGGAACCGCTGGGGCAGGAGTCGCTGTTCTAGGTCTTGAAGGGCGTTACTTCGAGAGGGTACCGCGGCCGCGCGTCGGCCCCGTGGGCGCGTCCGCGCGGTCTGGTCATCCCGAGCCGGAGCGTAGCGAAGGCGAGGGATCTAACGGCCCGGTCGCGTGGCCGGCCAATCCGCCGGGACGCCAGATTCCTCGCCGCGCTCGGAATGACACGCGCTCAGGATACACCACGGCCGGCCCGGAGCGCCTGGGCGCGAGACGCCGGAAGCGAGACGCCGCGAGACGTCCCCGGCTCTGAGCGCCACACCCTGATCGCCCGGCTAGCTTAGTCGCGTGACGCACGGCACCCGCACCTCCGACTACGACTTCGACCTCCCGCACGATCGCATCGCCCAACGCCCACTCGAGCGACGCGATGCATCGCGATTGATGGTCGTCGACCGCGCCGCGGGAACCATCGCGCATCGCACGTTCGCCGACGTCGCGCAGCTCATCGATCCGCGCGACGTGCTCGTGGTCAACCGCACGCGCGTCATGCGGGCGCGCCTCCTCGGCCAACGCGCCTCGGGCGCCCCCGCCGAAATTCTTCTCCTCAAACCGCTCGGCGGCGCGCGATACGAAGCAATGGTTTCTCCCGGTGGGAAGCTCAAGCCCGGCCGGCGCGTCGACATCGCGCCGGGATTCACCGCCGAAATTCTCGAGGTCACCGAGCGGCGGACGCGCATCGTGCGACTCGAAAGCGAGCTTCCACTCGACGACGCCATCGAGCGACATGGGCACATTCCGCTGCCGCCGTACATCGAGCGCGCCGACGCGCCCGAAGATGCCGAGCGGTATCAAACGGTGTTCGCGCGCGAGTCGGGCTCGGTCGCCGCGCCGACCGCGGGTCTGCATTTCACGCCCGAACTGCTGGAGCACCTCAGCGCGCAGGGCGTCGCGCGCGCCGAGGTGTTGTTGCATGTCGGCGCGGGAACGTTCAAGCCCGTCGAGGTGGACGACCCCGCGCAGCACGTGATGCACGAAGAGTGGTATGCCCTTTCGCCCGAGTCGGCGGCGCTGATCAACGCGCGCCGTGCAGCCGGGGGACACGTGTGGGCCGTGGGGACGACGAGCGTGCGCACGTTGGAAAGCGCGGCGGACGAACACGGCGTCGTTCGCGCGGGAGAGGGTGAGACGCGCATCTTCATTCGGCCGCCATATCGGTTTCGGGCGGTCGACCGCGTCATCACCAACCTGCATTTGCCACGTTCGACGTTGATCATGCTCGTCGCCGCGTTCGCGGGGTACGAGCTGACGATGCGCGCGTATCGCGAAGCCGTTGCGCACAGGTATCGCTTTTATTCGTACGGCGACGCGATGGCCATCATCTGACCGTATTCCACCGCCATTTACCGCTATAGCATTCTGCAGCCACGTGTCCGAATTCGCATTCTCACTCGAAGCACAACACGGCGCCGCGCGCGCCGGACGATTCACTACGCCGCACGGCGTCGTCGAGACGCCGGCGTTCATGGCGGTGGGCACGCTCGCCACGGTCAAGTCGCTCGACCCCGACGACCTGCACGCGATGGGCGCGCAGATGATCCTGAGCAACGCGTACCATCTCCACCTGCGTCCTGGCGACGAGCTCATTCGCGACTTCGGCGGCTTGCATCGCTTCATGCAATGGGACGGTCCCATTCTCACCGACTCGGGCGGCTTTCAGGTCTTCTCGCTCGAAGGGCTGCGCACCGTGAGCGAAGAGGGTGTCGAGTTTCGGAGTCACATCGACGGGTCGACGCACGTCTTCACGCCCGAAAGCGTCATGCGCATCGAGCGCAACCTCGGCGCGGACGTGATCATGCAATTCGATCACGTCATTCCCGGACAGAGCGAGGAGAGCGTTGCACGCGACGCCAGCGAGCGCAGCCTCCGCTGGCTCGTTCGCGCGTCGGCGGAGGTCGAGCGGCTGACTCGCGAAGAACCGCCGCGCGACAACAGCCAAGCGCTCTTTCCGATCGTGCAAGGTGGTATCCACGCATCGCTGCGGCGCGAAGCGGCGCGCGCCATTCGGGCCCAGGGGGATTGGGCCGGCTACGGTATCGGCGGTCTGTCGGTCGGCGAGGCCAAGCCCGAGATGTACCGCATCCTCGAGGTCGTGGACAGCGAGCTGCCGTCAGACCGCCCGCGCTATCTGATGGGCGTCGGCTTCCCGGAAGATCTCGTCGAAGGCGTTCTGCGCGGGGTCGATCTCTTCGACTGCGTGGCGCCCACGCGGATGGGGCGGAACGGCGCCGCATTCACGAACGACGGCCGCCTGAACATCAAGCGGGCGGAGTTCCGGACGGACAAGCGGCCATTGGACGAGCGCTGCGATTGTACGGCGTGCCGGCGCTTCTCGCGCGCCTACATTCGGCATCTCTTCACATCCGACGAGATCCTCGGCCTACGCCTGCTGTCCCTGCACAATGTACATTTCCTCGTCCATTTGATGCGCGACGCGCGGGCCGCGATTCGCGCCGGGACAATCGATGCGTGGAGCCGGGAATGGCTCGCGCGCTACCACTCTCGACCGGTCACTGCGGCATGATCAATCCGCTGGGAATTCCCTTCGCGCTCCTTCTGCAGGCCGCCGGCGCCGGTGGCAGCGCGCTCTCGCCGTTCATGTTCGAGTTCGTCCTCATCGTCGCGATCATCTACTTCATCATGTGGCGTCCGCAGCAGAAGCAGCGGAAGCAGCATGAGGATTCGTTGAAGGCGCTCAAGCGCGGCGACGAGATCGTCACGGCGGGTGGTGTCGTCGGCGAAGTCGTCCACATCCGCGAAGTCAGCAAGGACGGCGGCGGCAATCGTCTCGACGATCGCGTCACGATCAAGTCGGGCGAGTCGCGCCTGATCGTCGAGCGAGGGCGCATCGCGCGCATCATCGGCACCACTGCCGTCACTCCAGCCACCAACACTCCGCCGGCGTGAGCATTCTCGACATCCGCGTCCTGGGTGATCCCGTGCTGCGCGAGGAGACGAAGCCGGTCGGCGAGATCACCGATGAGCTTCGCACCCTCGTGAAGAACATGTTCGACACGATGTATCTGGCCAAGGGCATCGGTCTCGCCGCACCGCAGGTCGGCCGCACGGAACGCGTCGCGGTCGTGGACGTCGACGACAGTCCACTCGTCATCATCAATCCGGAAATTCTCGAGCGCGATTCGAAAACGGCAAAAGCCGAAGAAGGCTGCCTGTCGATTCCCGACGTGTACGGCGACGTCGAGCGGCCGACGCGCGTGCGCGTGCGCGCGCTCGATCTCGAGGGAAAGGAGTTCGAGGTCGAGGCGGGTGAGCTGCTCGGCCGCTGCTTGCAGCACGAGATCGACCACCTTCACGGCAAACTGTTCATCGATTACATGAGCGTGCTCAAGCGACGCTCGGCGATGGCGAAGTGGCAAAAAGAGAAGGACAAATATCCCGGATTCATTCGCAAGCTCGAGAGCGATCCAGCGCGTTCGCACGCGCACCCCGACGAGGAGCTCTGAATGCGCGTGCTCTTCTGGGGCACGCCTGATTTCGCGGTTCCGCCACTCAGCGCGCTGATCGGCGAAGGCTTCGAGGTCGTCGGCGTCGTGACGCAACCGGATCGCGCCGTCGGGCGCTCTCGTTCCACACTCGAACCGCCGCCCGTAAAAACCGTCGCACTCGCCGAGCAGATCCCGGTGTTGCAACCGGAACGTCCGCGCGGTGACGAATTCGTGTCGCGCGTGCGCGAGCTCGCGCCGGACATCTCGGTCGTCGTGGCGTACGGCCACATTCTGCCGCAGGAAGTCATCGACCTGCCGCGACTGGGCACCATCAACATTCACGCGTCGCTCTTGCCGAAGCTTCGCGGTGCCGCGCCGATTCAGGCGGCGATTCTTCAAGGCCTCGACGAAACCGGCATCACCATCATGCGGATGGTGAAAGCGCTCGATGCGGGTCCGTCGATTCTCCAGATGCGCACGCCGATCCCGGCGGATGAGACGTACGGCGAGCTCCAGATGCGGTTGGCCGAGATGGGCGCGCTGGCGCTCGTCGAAGCGTTGGCGTTGTTCACCGTGGGCGCCGTCGCCGAAACCGCGCAGGATGATTCCGCCGCGACTTACGCGCCGAAGGTCGATCGCATGCGCACGCGAATCGATTGGACCAAAGACGCACAGTCGGTCGCGCGAATGATTCGCGCGTTCGATCCCAAACCGGGCGCGTACAGCACCGTCAAGGGCGCCGACGTGAAACTGTTCGGCGGCCGCACGAGCGAACGCGAGCTCACGGGCACGTTCGCGCCCGGCGAAGTCGTCGCCGTCGATGCAAACGGGATGACGGTTGCCTGCCTGGGCGGCGCCGTGGAGATCGGCGCGGTGCATCCCGCCGGCAAACGCCGCGTGGCACCAAAGGAGTGGGCATCGGGACGGGGCATCAGCGTTGGGGAACGACTATCTTAGATAGTATGCCAGGCGCTGATCAGGATCGTCGTTCGAGCGAGGGTGGCAACGGCGGTCTCGCCGTTCCACACGGCGGAATCACCGACGCGCGCTACGCCGCGGCGGAGATCTGCACGGATCTTCGTGGCGGCGAGCTGCTCGATCCGTCGTTCGATCGGCGCACGGCGCGACTCGACGCGCGCGACCGGCGATGGGTGCGCGAGCTCGTCTACGGCATGCTGCGCCGGCGCGCGCGGCTCGACGCGTATCTCGACGCCCGCGTGCGCGGCGGCACCGTTCGTCTCGACGCCGACTTGCTCGATCTGTTGCGGCTGGGCGCGGCGCAGCTGCTCTACATGGAGAGCGTGCCGGCGTATGCGGCCATCGCGCAGACCGTGGAGCTGGCGAAGCGCCGGCATGGAATCGGCGCGAGCAAGCTTGCGAACGCGGTGCTGCGCCGCCTCGACCGCGAGCGCGATGCGCTCGAGCTTCCGCGGCCGGCCGATCCCATCGATGTGTTGTCGCTCGAGGGATCGCATCCGCGGTGGATCGTTGCACGCTGGGTCGAGCGTTGGGGAATCGCGGCAACGCAGAAGCTGCTCGACGCCAACAATCGCGAAGCGCCGCTGGTCGCGCGTCCGTATCACGCGGTGCGCGAGCAACTCGAGGCGATGCTCGAATCGGCCGGCGTTCACGTGGACGATGCACCGCTCGCACGCGACAGCATCGTCTTGTCGAGTCCCGTGTCGTCGCTCACCGAGCTCGGACCGTTTCGTCAGGGATTGTTCCATCTTCAGGATCCCGGTTCGACGCTCGTCACCCAGTATGCGTGCGTGCCGACGGGCGCGATCGTCGCCGATGTATGCGCGGCGCCTGGTGGCAAGTCGATCGAGCTGTCGCGGCAGGCCGGTCAGGTCTTCTCGAGCGACCTCTCGCCGGTTCGTCTGCAGCGCGTGATCGACAACGCGCATCGTCTGGAGATTCCGACGATGCACGCCTACGTCGCCGATGCGCGGATGCCGGCGATCAGACCCGTCGATCTCGTGCTCGTCGATGCGCCATGCACCGGTACCGGCACGTTCCGCCGCCATCCCGACGCGCGGTGGCGCCTCAAGATGTCCGACCTGGCGGTGATGTCGTCGGTGCAGCGCGGCATCCTCCGCGCCGCCGCGACGATCGTCAAGCCCGGCGGGCTGCTGGTCTACAGTACGTGTTCGCTCGAGCCTGAAGAGAACGAGGAGCACATCCAGCGCTTCCTATCAGAGAATTCTGATTGGCAGCTCGACCCGCCGCCCGAGGGTGTGGTGCCGGCTCAGGTGCTGGACAACGGTCTCTTGCGCGTGCTCCCGCAGCGCGACGGCACCGACGGCGCGTTCGCGGCGCGGCTCCGCAAGCGGGCGAGCGCCGTATGAGTCTTCGAATGAGGCTCCGCGGATCGCTGCCGTACGCGGCGGTGATCATCGGCGGGTTTCTGATCGCGTATCTCATCGTCGCGTTCGTGATCTTTCCGTCGGGCGTGGTGCCCGGCAACGCGAAGGTGCCGAACGTCACCGGGCTTCTCTTCGACGACGCGGCCAAGCGGCTGGCCGCGGTGGGATTCACGGCGTCGCGCGGCGACGCGGAGTATCGCGAAGCGACCCCCGTCAACACCGTGTTGAGCCAGGACCCGCCGGCCGGTACCAAAGAGGCCGAAGGGACCGCGGTGACATTGACGGTGAGCAACGCGAACAAGCCATGACGGTTCGCATCGCGCCGTCCATTCTCAGCGCCGACTTCGCGAGGCTGGGTGACGAGATCGCGATGTGCGAGGCCGGTGGTGCCGACTGGCTGCACATCGACGTCATGGACGGCCGCTTCGTGCCGAATCTGACGTTCGGCGCCAAGGTGATCGAGACGGTGCGGTCGCGCACGTCGCTGCCGCTCGACGTGCATCTGATGGTCGTCGAGCCGGAGAGGTACTTCGACGACTTCGCCGCCGCCGGCGCGAGCGGGCTGACGATTCACGCCGAAGTCGCGCCGCATTTGCATCGCCAGCTCAATCGCATTCGCGAGCTGGGGTGTCGTGCGGGTGTGGCGCTCAATCCGGCGACGCCGCTCAACTCGATCTGCGAGATTCTGCCGGAGATCGATCTCGTGTTGATCATGTCGGTCAATCCCGGTTTTGGCGGACAGAAGTTCATCGCGTATTCGATCGACAAGGTGCGGCGCGCCCGCCTGATGCTCGACGAAGAAGGCAGCGATGCCGCCCTCGAGGTGGATGGCGGCATCAATCGCGAGACGATCGCCGAGGTGTGGAAGGCGGGCGCCGACACGTTCGTGGCCGGGAACGCAATTTTTTCGGCGAAGGATTCGAAGGGCGAGATCAATGCGCTGCGTGCGCGCTGCGGAGTGTCGGTATGACGGCACGACAGCAATGGACGGTGGTGGCGGCGGTGATTGCGGTGCTGGGCCTCGGGCTCGCGATCGGCGTGCACTACATGGGCGGCGACCTGTTTCCCGTGGAGCCGGGTTCGCGCGCGCCGGAGTTCACCGCCAAGGTGCTGAACGGCAGCACGACGCGGACGTTCGCCGACTACAAGAACAAGGTGGTGCTGTTGAACGTGTGGGCCACGTGGTGCGGCCCGTGCATTCAGGAGATTCCGAGTTTAGAGAAATTATATAAGGAATACGGTCCGAAGGGATTACAGCTCGTTGCCGTGAGCATCGACGGGTCGCCCGGGTATCCCAAGGTGAGCGAGGATTCCATCGCGCGGTTCGCGCGGAATCTGGGCGTCACGTTCACCGTCTTGCACGATTCGACGGCCGCGATCGAGAAAGCGTATCAGGTGACCGGATACCCCGAGACGTTCGTCATCGGCACCGACGGCCGCATTCGCAAAAAGTGGATCGGCGCCGACGACTGGTCGTCACAGGGCAACCGCGCGCTGATCGCCCAACTGCTCGGCATCGAAACGCCCAAGGCGATCGCGGCGTCCGGCGGCCGTTGATGCACCTGCAAGACGCATGAACGACGCATGAGCGCGGCTCCCACGCCTCGGGTTACGGCAGCAGGCGGCCGCGCGCGTCGTTACATCATCGCGGCGTTCACGGAGCGACTCGGGCTCAAGGCCACCGCGTTGTTTCTCGCCGTCGTGCTGTGGTTCGTGGTGAACGACAAGGAGCCGCAGCTCGAGCTGGTCTCTGTTCGCTTCATGCCGGTCCTCGACAGCTCGCTCGTGCTGCGCGAGCCGCCGCCGCAGCTGCAGGCGATCGTCGCCGGGTCGCCGAAAGAGCTGATCAAGCTCAACTCCGACGGGCTGACGATTCGGCGCACGATCGCCGCCGATGCGCCGGACACCGTCGTGCTGGATCTGCGTCCCGACGACGTGGCGCTCCCCGAGGGCGTCGACGCCGTCGTGCGCGACGTGCAGCCGCGGAGCGTGACGCTCCGCTTCGAGTCCACCTGGACGCGCAAGGTCGCCGTGCATTCGGCGATCGACATCGCGACGGTACAGTATCAAGGGCCGGTGACGCCGGAGTTCGAGCCCGACACCGTGCAGGTGACCGGCCCGCGCCATCTGGTGCTGCGCATTCCATCCGTGCGCACGATCAAGACGACGCTCACGTATCCCGATTCCCTTCCACATCTCGTCGACATCGACACGACGGGATTCGGGCCGCTGCGCGTGAAGCCGCCGCAGGTCAAAGTGCAGCTCAAGCTGCTTCCACGTCCGTGATGCGCGTCCTCGGGATCGAGACGTCGTGCGATGAAACGTCCGCCGCGGTGCTCGATGGCACAGGCGACGACGTGTCGCTCGAGTCGCTCGTCATTCTGTCGCAGGATGTGCATCGCGTGTTCGGCGGCGTCGTTCCGGAGATTGCGTCGCGCGCGCATCTCACGGCGATCGTGCCGGTGGTCGAGCGTGCGCTCGCCGATGCGGGCGACGGTCGGATCGATGCGGTCGCCGTCACGAATGCGCCCGGGCTCGTCGGCGCGCTGCTCGTTGGCGTGAGCTACGCCAAGGCGTTCGCGTACGCGCGAGGCGTGCCGGTGATCGGCGTGCATCATATGGAAGGGCATCTCTTTGCGACCGCACTCGAGCATCCGGCCGCGGTGCCTCCGTTTACGGCACTGTTGGTGTCGGGCGGTCACACGCTGCTGCTCGACGTCGAGGCATGGGGACGGTATCGCCTGCTCGGTCGAACGCGCGACGACGCAGCCGGCGAGGCCTATGACAAAGTTGCGAAGCTGCTCGGGTTGCCCTATCCTGGGGGCCCGCACGTCGAACGTCTTGCCGCGATGAGCGATGCCGGGCGTCTGCGCTTCGCCCGGCCGATGCTGCGCCGCGACCAACGACCCGAGGATTCAGAGTTTTATGACGTCTCGTTCAGCGGGCTCAAGACCGCCGTGCTCAACGCGGTGACGAAGAGTCGTGCCGGCAACGGCAACGGCGAGGCCGATCGCGGCGCGATCGCGCGCGCCTTTCAGGACGCGCTGGTCGAGACGCTCGTCGAAAAAACCAATCGTGCGGCGCGCCAGTATGGACGGGGCCGAGTCGTATTGGGGGGCGGAGTCGCCGGCAACGCGACGCTCGTTTCGGCGATGCGGGAACGTCTCGCCTTGCGCGGGGTCGAGATATTCGCGCCGTCGCCACGTCTTGCGACCGACAACGCCGCCATGATCGCGCGCGCCGGTCTGTTCCACCTCGAGCGCGGTGAACGCGCCTCGCTCGATCTCAACGCTTACGCCAGCCAGCCCATTCCCGGAGTCGTCGCCGCATGACGCTCGCCGCCACACCGATCGTTCACCACGCGTTCAACTTCTCGATTCTCGGATTCAGCTTTACGGGATTCGGGATCGCGGTCCTCTTGGCGTTCCTCATCTCGCAGATCATCTCCGAGCGTGAGCTCGCGCGACGAGGCCGGGATCGCGAGGCCGCCGCGGTCGCCGACGTCCTGTTCGCCGCGCTCATCGGCACGTTGCTCGGCGCCAAACTCTATTACGTGATCGTCGTGACGCACGACATCAGAGATCTCTGGAGCCGCGGCGGGTTCGTGTTCTGGGGCGGGTTCATCGGCTCGGTGCTGCTCTGCTGGGCCACGATTCGCTACAAGAAGCTGAGCTTCGTGCGCTTCGCGGACGTGGCCGGCATCGCGATCGCCGCCGGATACTCGGTGGGCCGCACCGGCTGCTGGGCCGTCGGCGACGACTACGGCCGCGTGTACAATGGCCCGCTCGCGGTGAAGTTCCCGGAGGGCGCGCCGGTGTCCAGCGTGTATGAGATGCACAAGACCTTCCACGTCGACTTTCCGGCTGGAATGGATCCGAACACGATCGTCTCGGTGTATCCGACGCAACTGCTCGAGGTGGTGCTCGGGTTCGTGATGTTCGCCATTCTCTGGCGCCTCCGCGACCACGATCACGCCGAAGGGTGGTTGTTCGGCGTGTGGTGTGTGCTCGCGGGGGTGGAGCGCTTCATCGTGGAGTTCTTCCGCGCGAAGGACGATCGGTTTGCGTGGGCGTTTGGGCTGAGTATGGCACAGCTGATCGCACTCGCCGTGGTCGTTGTCGGCGTGGCGATCATGTCCGCCCGGAGCAAGATCAGCGAGGGGAAGTCAGGGATTCTCGCGCCCGCCTAGCCACCAACCTTTTTTGAACTGTTACCACGGACTGGGAACTGCGACGTTCACTGATCGGCACGGAGACGGCGGAACAGCTGCAACTGCAACTGCGGTTGAAGACTCTTTGAAAAACACCCTCGGGACGCTTCGTAAATCGAAGCGTCCCGAGGGTGTTCAAAAAGAATCTGTTTTGAACTGCTGTTAACTGCAGTTCACGCCGTCTCCGTGCCTGTCCGTGCACGTCGAGCAGTTTTCCGTGGTAAGGTGTTACGGTCTCGGCGACTGAACTGGCGACGCGAGAACAGCCTCCACCGCCGCGAGACGCGTCTTCAACGCCTCATTCTCCGCCCGCAACCGGTCGATCTCCGTGGCCAGCGCCGAGGACGGCGCCTCTGGCTGCACGGTCGGGAGCGTGACGGATCGCTTCGGCCAGAACGTCTTCGCCACCGCGAACACGAACAACGCGAGCAACACGAGTTGCGCGAGAATCGTCTGCCAGGTCGGATACAGTCCGAGCGCCTCGATCGTCGGCAGTCCACGAATGACGCTGATCGGAACGACGTTCCCTTCCTGGAGCTCCCGCACGCCCTTCCCCATGAACACAAAGGCCATGTAGTAGAGCAGCACGCTCGTCACCGTGAAGAACGGACGGAGCGGAATGCGCACGCCGTATCGATAGAAGAGCGTGAAGATCACGGCCAGCGCGACGAAGCCGAGCACGATCCCTAAGCTGATCGGCAGCGCGACGTGCGCGCCTTCATTGAACAACGCCTGGTAGAACAACGCCGTCTCGGCGCCCTCGCGATAGACCGCCAGGAACGCGACGAACGCCAGCGCGCGGCCGCCTCCATGCTCGAGCGCCGTGTTCACCTTCTCGCGAATGAACTGCTGCCACTTGGCCGCCTCGACGCGCGAGATCAGCCAATAGCTCACCGAAAACAGCACGGCGACCGCGACGAGCAGCGTCGCGCCTTCCACGATCTCCTGCGTCGCCGGAATCTCGCTGAGCACCGTGCGCAGGATGACCGCGGTGGCGCCGCTGGCCAGCAGCGCGAGCACGATGCCGATCCAGATCGAGCGCAGGCGCTCACGGTGGCCCGTCTTCAGCAGGAACGCCACGACGGCGCCGATGACGAGGATCGCCTCGAAGCCCTCGCGCAGGATGATGAGGAAACTCTGAAGAAATGCCTCGCGTCCGCTGCCGGACGGTCGCGTCAGCTCGATCACGCGCGGCATGTTCGCGTCGAGCGCATCGTATGCGCGCTGCGCGCCATTCAGATCGTTGCCGCGAATGGCGCCCTTGAAGTCGGCGAAGAGCCGCTCCATCGACGCGACGACGCCTGGATCGCGCGCGCGCGCCGGCGTTTCGATCGGCTCGAACGCGAGATACGCGTCGAACGCGCGATCGCCCGCTTCGCTCAATCGGCCATTGCGCGCCGAGTTGAGCGATTGCTCGAGCAGCGAGAGCGCCGCCGCGCCCGCCGCCGCGGCGCCGGTATCGGCCGACGCGATCGTTGCCTCCTGCGTGCGCGGCCGCGTCGGCAGCGATCGCAAGTACGCCACGATCGCGTCGACTTGATCAGGTTTCAGATTGTTCGCCGGCGGCATCGGCGAGCCGGGCACGCCATTCATCACCGCCTGAGCGAGCTGTTCGTCCGTCCGCTCGGCCTGCCACTCGAACGAGCCGAGCTCCGGCGGCAACTTGCTCAGCGCGCGCGCGATCGTTCCGTCGTCGAGACCCGTCATGCCATGACACGACACGCAATTCTGCGCGTATAATCCCTCGCCCTCGGCCACTCGCATGGATGGATGCCTGAGCGTCGCGAGATAGCTGACGATGCTCCATCGCTGATCGGCGGTGAGCGAGCTTCCGAACGACGGCATCGCGGTGCCGGTGACCCCGACGGAGATCTTTCGGAACATCATCGCCGGCGTGACGTCGCGCATGATCTGTTCGCTCGCGAGCGCGGTCGGCTTGGGGCTGAGCGCGGCCGCCGATGGACCATCGCCCATGCCTCGCGGTCCGTGGCAGGTCGAGCAATTCTTGGCGAAGAGGGATTGCCCTTCCGCGAGATCGATCGGTTTCTTCGGAAGATCGAGCTGTGCTTCGCGGCCGAGCGATGCGGTGAATCGCTGACTGAGCTCGGCCAGCGCGGGCGACGGGCGCTTCGCCTTGACGGCGGCGACGATCGAATCGAGCAGCGCGCGCGACGCGGCGGCGTTGCCCGGCAAACGCTGAGCGACCGTCTGCGCATCGACGAGGAATCCAACGGCTTCCTGATACTCGTCGTTCGAGATCAGGCGGCCCTTTTCATCGATGCCCTTTCCGTATTCTTCGACGGCCACGCTGACGATCGTCGCGACGCGCTGGACCGGACGATCCTGTTGCGCCGCGACTGTCGGCGCCCACAGCACCCAGGCCAGAACCGCGGCAGCGCGGCCGAGCTTGATTCCGTTATGCATTGCCGAGGGAATATATCGGGATTCCGAGGATGGGTGTAGGCCTCGGAAGGTAAAGCATTTAGCGCTCGACGATCACGACGGCGACAGCGGTTGTAACACTATGCGTGAGTGACACATGGATCGTCTGGCCGCCGAGCTCCGCGAATCGCTGCGCGGCGCGGCCGTGAAGGCGAAGCATCGGCGCGCCATCCTCGCGAGATACGACCTCCACGTCTCGCCAACCGATCCCGCGCGCCAGCTCGTTGCCGGCGAGCGCCTTGTAGGCCGCCTCCTTCGCGGCCAAGCGAACGGCGAGATGCTGCGCGGGCGCGATCTTGTCGGTGACGTACGTGAGCTCGTCGCCGGTGAACAGCCGATTCAACATGCGCTCCCCAAGCTCCGCGTACATGCGTTCGACCCGGTCGATCTCCACGGCGTCGATGCCGATGCCGGCGATCATGTGGTCGAGCGCACTCCGCTGAGCGCCGCGTCGAGCGCAATCCACACACGGTCCGCCGTCTCGAACGTGTTGCGCAGCTGCACCGACCATGCGCGCCACAATCGCAGATCGTCGATGGTGGCCGCGGCGTCGGCCGAAAGCCTAGCTAGCTCGGTAAGCGCCCCATCCAGCGGCTCGATGATCTCCTCGAGCTCCGCTTCGAGCGCACGGCGCGCGGGACCCGGCTGCGCGTATCTCGCCGCGGCGAATTCGTTCAGCGTGTCGGCAAGCGCCTTGGCGATTGCCGTCGCGTCGAACGCGGCGATCGCGCTCGCTCCCCTGGCGTGCATCGCGCCGCGGCGCGCCTCGAGCAGCGGCGCGAAGAATCGGCGCTGCTCGAGCGACGCGCGGTCCGCTTCGACGTCGGTCGCACGCCGCCCGCGACGACGTGAGCCGAACGACCGCAGCGTTCGCGTCAGCTCCGGCACTGTTTGACAGCGGCCCACGAGCTCGTCGGCAAGCTCGGGCAGTACGTCGATGGCGATCGTCGTCCCGTCGCGGAGCGTCAGCGCGAGCTCCGTCGCCGTCTGGCGCAGCGTGTCGATCGACGCATGCGTCACGCGCAGCGCGCGCGCCTCGCGATCGCCGTGCACCGCGAAGACGAGCGTGTCGTCGTCGATCGTCAGCACGGCGTCGCCGACGTCGGTGCGTCCAATGCGCAGTGCGCTGAGTTGAAACACGCGCTCGCTCATGCCAGAAATCTACGGGCGGTGCGTGCGCGAAACGATCACCTCGACGACCGCCGAGGTGTCCGACAGGTCGCGGAAGACAGCCGCGGGCCGATAGGCCAGCAGCTGCTCGACGGTGTAGTGCCCGGTCGCGACGCCGATCGCTCGCGCGCCGATCGCGATGCCGCACTGGAGATCGTTCGGCGTGTCGCCGATCACGACGACGTCCCGTCCCTGCACCTGCAGCCCGAGCTCATCACGCGCTCGGCGCTGTGCCACGGCGGGTAGCTCGCCGCGCGTCTCGTGGTCCGAGCCGAACGCGCCGACGCGAAAGCGATCGGGATCGACACCGACCGCGGAGAGCTTGGCACGGGCACCCGCCGCAAGATTGCCGGTCAGCAGACCGAGCACCACGTCGCTGCGCGCTTCAAGTGCGTCGAGCAATTCGACGACGCCGGGCAACACGCGGGCATGCGGCGGACGCTCGAGCTCCTCGTGGAGAAAGGCGAGGTATCGCTCGAGCAGCAGCGGCATGCGGTCGTCGATGTGCGGATCTGCATGGCCTTCGTGACGCATCAGCTCGCGCACGATCTGTGGATCGGTCTTGCCGTCGAAGCGGTGGTCCGCCGGCCCCGCGCTTCCGAATACTTCGACGAGCGCGCGCGTCACGGCGCGCTTCCCCGCACCACCGCCGGCGAGGATGGTCCCATCGATGTCGAACAGAACGAGCGTAACGTCGTCGTTCACTTCGCTCACGAACGCGTCAGGATGAGGCCCGCCATGATCGACGCGGTGCCGACGCCCTGCCACACCGTCGGCACTTCGCCGAGCATTCCCCACGCGACGAGCACCGCGATCACGGGTTGCAGGTTCGAGTACATCGCCGTGCGAGTGGGTCCGATCACGCGTACGCCGCGATACCAGAACAGGTACGCGATGACGAGCGAGAAGATGCCGCTATACAGCACCGATGCCCATCCGAGCGGCGGGAGGCCGACCCAGTTCGTGCGGACCATTGCCGGTGCCGCGACGAGCAGCAGCACGATCGCTCCGCCGATCATCGTCCACGTCGAGAGCTGCATGCCGGGAATGCGCTCGGTATACGGCTTGAGCAACACCGTGTAAATCGCCCACGCGAGCGAACCGCAGAGCACCAGCAAATCGCCGGAGATGGACGAATGTCCTTGCGCATTCTCGGTGCTGCCGAACACGACGAGCGCGATGCCTGCGATCGACAAGAGAATGCCGACGACGCCTTTGCGCGTCGCGCGCTCGACGCCGCGCACGCGGCTGATGATCGCGATGAATGCCGGCGACGCCGCCACGACGAGCGCCGCATCGCTCGCGCTCGTGCGCGAGATGCCGATGACGAAGAAAAACTGATAGATCCCGTTGCCGAGCACGCCGAGCGCCATGAGCGCGCCGATGTCGCGCCGCGACGGAAACGGCATGCGCGCGACACTCACGATGGCGACGAGGAGCACCGCGGCGAGCAGTGCGCGCGACGCATTGTACGCGAGCGGATCCACGAGCGTGGTGCCGAACTTCACGACGCTGAAATTCACGCCCCAGATGATGGCCATCAGGACGAGCGAGGCGTCCGTGAGCCAAACGCCCGGCCGCGTCGATGTCGCGTGGCCGGGCGTGACCGATTCTCCTGCAGTCGATGCCATCACCAAACCTAGGCGTGTCTTGCGCGCCCTGTCTATGTTGCATCATGCACGTGTCTTTCGCGCTCTTCGCCGACGCGGCGAATCTCTCTCAAGAAGGGAAGCTCAACATCCTCGGCGTGTTCGACGCGCTGCAGGTGGCGACGCTGCCCGCGGTTCATCCGCGCGCGCATCTCGTCGTGCATCTGAAAGGGACGGGCTCCGACGTCGGCCAGCATACGGTGAGCTTTCGTTGGCTCAGTCCGAACGGCCAGGAGTTGTGGAACAGCTCCGGCGATCTGAATGTCGGCGCACCGCCGCCTGGCGTGACGGAGATGGATCTTCCGTTGATCGCGCAGCTCGATCTGCCGATGGACGCGGCGGGTGCCTACGTGATGGCGATCGCGATCGACGGCGATCATACCATAGACATTGGCGTGCAGGTTCGAACGGCTGCGCAGATGACGCCGAGTGGGATGTTGAGCTGAGAAGAGCGGTCCGGCCCGCGGCCTATGGCCGCGAGAGGGGATGGCCGGCGCTCGCGCGCCGAGGGGATGGCCGCCGGCTTCGCCGGCGAGGGTCAACTCGCTTTCAGACGAGGCCTCGCGCCGCAGGCGCGACCGCCTTCACAAAAACCGTCTCGCGAACAAAAACCGCTCGCGCAGCCGGTCGACATAGGCATCCGCCCGATTATCCAATCGTTCGACGCAAAACCCTCCGCGTCCCAGCGCGAGGTGTACCATGCGCCGCTCGCCGAGCGCGATCCCCACGTGCGTGATGCGCTGATCCGGACGATCGGAAAAGAACAGCAGATCCGCCGGTTTGAGCTCGCCGATGTCGCGGCCCGCGTCGGTCCCGAGCTCGGCTTGCTGCCACGCGTCGCGCGGCAGCTGCATGCCGTGTAGCGCGTACACGCTCTGCACCAGACCCGAGCAATCCGCACCCCACGGCGTGACACCGCCCCAGAGGTAGCTCGTGCCGGCGAACAGCTCCTGCGCGCTGCGCGTGATCGCGATCGGATCGAGCGGAAAACGCTCGGCCGCGCGAACCGCTTCGACAACGTCGCCGGATTTCACTGATTCGTCGGGCGCGAGCAGCGCACGGAGTGGCAGCGCACGTCGATCGCCCGACGCGGTGTAGGTCGTGCAACCCAGCGAGATGCGCGTCGCCTGGCGGCTCTGTCGCGTGGTGTTGCGCGGTGCCCGCGCGAGAAAGCCGGTGTGCATCCAGCCGTCATAGCCGTCGGCGCCGCGCGCCCGCACCCAGTCGCCCTCTTCGTCGAGCACGTCGACGCGATGCCCGGCGAGCTGCTGCGAGATCATCATGCTCGCGATGCGCGGCTCGCTGTGCATCGGCGCGACGGGTGTCCGCACCGTCGCCTCGAACAGGATCGGCGCATCGGGCTCGGTGACGTGCGTCTCAGTAGCCATCAGCGAGTCCCGGAATGCCGTCGCGGCCGCGCGCCGTGCGCACGGCGCGCTCGATCGCTTGCTCCAGCGCCGCGACGCCGAGCGATTCGATCATCAGATTCGCCAGGTGCGACGGTTCGCCTTCGCAGGGCGAGACCGCGAACACCACGTCGCCGTCGAACGAGGTCCCGACCGGCGTGATCCGCCGGAACAGCGCCGCGCCGGCCGCGCGCGCCAGCTGCGTCAGACTCGCCGCGGCGAGCGGCACGCTCGACGCCACGACGCACAATGTCGTATTCTTTAATTTGAGTTCTCCAAATGCCGCCGGCGGCGGTATCTCGCTGCCGAGCATCACGCGCGCCATGTCGGCGAACCCGCGCCGCGCGCGCGCGCCGGCGATGATCAACCCGTCGCCGTCGCGGACGTCGCCGAACGCGTTGACCACGGCGACCGCGCCGACCGTGACGCGCCCGTCGCCGTTCGTGATCGTCGCACCGCCGAAACCGCCCTTCATGGCGCCCGCCGGCCCATAGAGATGACCGACCGTCGTGCCCGTGCCCGCGCCCACCGATCCCTCGGCGATGCCTTTCGTCGCGGCGGACTCGCACGCCTCATATGCCATCTGCGGCGTCGGTCGCGCGTCGAAGCGGCCGAATGGCAGGAGATCGAACACGACCGCCGCGGGGACGATCGGCACCACGCCCGGACCGACGTTGAACCCCTGGCCGCGCTCTTCCATCCAGCGCATCACACCCGCCGCGGCATCGAGCCCGTACGCCGAACCGCCGGTCAGCATGATCGCGTCGATACGCCCGCCAACGAGATGCTCCGCCGACGCCGTGTGCAGCTCGCGACTACCGGTCGCGCGTCCGAACAACGCGACGCCCGCGCGCAGCGGCCCATTCACACCGCGCACGACCGTTACGCCCGTGCCGCCCGCCTCATCGGTCGCATGACCGACGGCGATGCCCAATGCACTGAGATCGAGATCCGGTGTCACGTGGCCGCCGGCTTCGCGGCAGCGGCTGCCGCTGCCTCACGTTTCGCCTGACAGCTGCGACACCGCGTGATGCCGCGCATGTCGCAGATCACGCAGATGAACGTGCCGCAGTCGACACACGGATAGCCTTCCGACGCGCGCTCCTCGTTCCCGCAGGAACGACAGATCATCGCGTCGTGCTCCTCGATCTTGGTCATCACTCAGGGTTGGGCGTGGGCGAGCAAGCTCCCACAAAATAGCCCCTACGTCTCCGCTTCCGCGAGAACAACAGCGGCTAATTCATCCAACAAAAATGGTTTGCTGACCACCGTGCGTCCCGTGGCGCCGAGCGTTCGCCGCGCCGACTCGCTTTGTGTGTCACCCGTGACGAAAATGACCCGCGCCGGAACACGGCCGGCCATCTCGAGCTCGCGCAGCACCTCATCACCGGTCGCGTCGGGTAGACGCAAGTCCAGCAAGAGTGCGTCGTAGCTCTGCGACCTCGCACGCGCGATGGCTTCGCGGCCCGTTGCGACTGCATCGACATCGTGGCCGAGCGAACGGAAGAAGGTCGTGATCGCGCTGCGGATGGTCGCCTCGTCGTCGACCACCAGCAGGCGCTTGCTCCCACACACAGGCGTCTGCACCACCGGCTCGGCCGGCACGTCGCGGCCCGGCGGCTCGACGAACGGCAACTCGATGATGAAGGACGCGCCCTTGCCCGGCGCCGACTCGGCACGAATGCGTCCGCCGTGCTCGCGAATGATGCCGTCGGAGATCGACAACCCGAGACCGGTTCCTTCGCCGACCGGCTTGGTCGTGAAGAATGGATTGAAGATGCGCGACAAATTCTCCGGCGCGATCCCCGGCCCCGTATCCGTGACGGTGAGGAACAGATCGTCGCGCGACCGGCTGGTCGACACGACGATCCGCCGCTCCTCGGGCCACGATGCGAGCGCCTGCTCGGCGTTCGTCACGAGATTGAGCACGACCTGCTGCAGCTGGAACGAATCGGCCCACGTGATCGGCAGCATTGGATCGAGCCGCGTCTCGATCTCCACCTGCGCGACGCGCAACGCGTAGCGACGCAGCTCGAGCGTATCGTCGACGACGCGATTGAGGTCGGTCACCGTGCGTTCGGGCTGATGCTGGCGCGCGAACGTCAGGAGATTCGAGACGATCTTCGCGGCACGCTTCGCTTCCTGATTGATCGCGTCGATCGCGCGGCGATCCTGCGGCGCGTTCGCCGGCGCGGCCAGTAACAGCTGGGCAAATGCCATCACGCTCGCGAGCGGATTGTTCAGCTCGTGGGCCACACCGCTCACGAGTTGTCCGACCGCGGCGAGCTTCTCCTGCTGCATGAGCTGCTCGGTCATCCGCTTTTCGTCGGTCACGTCGCGCACGATGCCGAGCGCGCCGGTGACCTGGTCGCCTTCGGTGAGCGGCGTGAGCGTCAGCGAACAGAGACGCGCCGCGCCGTCTGGCGCCGGGTATCGCAGCTCGACGCGACGTCGCGCGCCGCCGAACGTGTCGCGAAACGCGCTCGCGAGCAGCTGTTGGTCGCGCGAATCGATGAGCGCGGCGAAGGGCGTGCCGATCAGCGCATCGCGCGTCTTGCCGCTCGACCGCTCGAGCGAGCGATTCACCGCGGTCATCGTGCCCGTCGGCTCGACGGTGAAGATCGCGTCCGACGCGGATTCGACCAGCCGCGTGTACCTGAGCTCCGACCGCTCGAGCGCGAGTGCCCGGTCCCGCTCGTCCGTTACGTCGCGCGCGACGCCCAGAATGCCGATCACCTTGTTGCCGTGCCGAATCGGAGAGTTGGTCACGGAAGCCAGACGCCGTGTGCCGTCCGGCCTCACGAAGTGGCATTCGTATCGACGCGCGGTCCCGGCGAGCGCGGCCTTGAAGTGCTCTTTCACGATGGCGAGCTCGCTCGCCGAGACGAACGGCAGCGGGCTGCGTCCCAACAGTTCGTCGCGCGAGCGGCCGGACATCTCGCACGTCGCTTCGTTCACGGACGTGAAGGCCGAGTGCGTGTCGAGCGTGTAGATCGCGTCGGTCGCGGTCTCGAAGAGATTGCGATACCGCGCCTCGGACTGCCCCACCGCGTCGCGCGCACGCCGCTCGTCCTCGACCGCTTGGCGATACCGATCTGCCGCGGCTTTTGCTTCTTCGTAGAGACGCGCGTTCCCGACAGCCACCGCGACCTGGTCGGCCAGTCGCTGCAGGACGGTCGCGTCGTCGTCCGTGAACGCCGTGTCGCGGTTGATCACCGACAGCACGCCGATCGCGCCGCTGCTCGAGTAGAGCGGCGCGGCGATGGTGCGATCGACGTTTGCCGCGATGCGCGTCGGCCCATAGGCCTCGGGCACGTTGGCATCATTGCAGATGATCGCCCGCCGTTCGCGAATCGCGCGGCCGCTGATGCTCGCGTTCAACGGAACCGGCGCACCGACGACCACGTCGCCGACGCCGATGCCGGCCACGATCATGATCTGATCGTCGCGCAACAGGCCGAGCGTTCCACCCTGCGTGCGCAGCAGCGCCACGGCATGGCGGAGGCTCAACTGCATCACGTCCGTGAGGCGAAGCGAGCTGCCAACCGCGCGCGCGATGTCGGACAGCGCCTCCCCGCGGCCGCGCTCTCGCTGGCTCTCCTCGTACAGCCGCGCGTTCTCGATGATCGACGCCACCTGCTGCGCGAACAGCTCCACGGTCCGCACCAGCTCGAGCGTCGGGACGCCCGACTCGGTGGGTTCGCCCAGCACGAGCGTCGCGACCGTCGCGCCGCCGACGGCGCGGAGCGGCACGATCAGTTCATTAGAATCCAGATATGCTGAATTGCTAATGAGCGCCAGCACGTTGGCGCTCTCGGGCATCGCGTATTCGTCGATCGTCTCGACGCGCGCGAAGCCGATGCGCTGAATCGCCAGCGCCAGCACGGCCAGGCGCTCTCGCAGCGTACGTGCGCGCTCGACCTCGGCCAACGCCTCGTGCAAGAGCAGCAGCTGGTCTCGCTCGCGCAGCAGGCGCTCGAGGGAGAACGCGCTCAAGGATTCCGGCGTCGAAATCGCGGTCACCGGGGTCAGCTCCTTCGCGGGACCAGGAGGCGCACCGCGAGCGGTTCGACCTCGACATTGAACGGCGTGGTTCCCATCAGCTCGCCGTCCGCTTGCCAAGCGAGTGGCGGATCGGTCTCGACGCGAATCGTCCGGCCGCGCGCGTACAGCATGCACGGATCGGAGCTGAAATCACGCCGCAACATCCGCCGCATGATGCGCAAGGCATCACGCAGGGTGTTCGGCGCGAAGATGCAGCCGTCGAGCAATCCGTCATCCGTCCGAATCTCGGGGCCAAGGGTAATGCGGTCGCCGAGCACCGCGCCGAAGTTGGCGATCATCACCGCCGCCGCGCGCCGCTCGTGCACCACGCCATCGATCGTGACTCGCGCCTGGAAGAAGTCTCGACGCAGGACCGCCCGAACTGCTGCCCGGGAGCCCATGATCGTGTACGCGAGCACACCCAATCGACGCTTGAGCCAGCCGGGCGTTTCAGCCACCATCGCGGCATCGATGCCAACCCCGGCCGCGATGGCGAACCGCCGGCCGTTGTCGAAGCGCCCCAGGTCGATCAACAGCTCCTCGCCGTCGAGCAAGGCATCCACGGCGCGGCGTACCGAGAGCGGTATCCCCAGCGCTCTCGCCAGGAGGTTCCCTGTTCCACCCGCGAGCACTCCGACGCGCGCTTGCGACCCCGAAAGCGCGCTTGCGATCTCCATGACCGTCCCGTCGCCGCCCAGCGCGAAGACAGCGTCATAATGCGGCGCGTGCAGCGCGGCGAGCTCCGCCGCATGGCCCGGCGCCGCGGTAAACACGAGATCGCACTCGACCGAACGGCCCGCCAGCGATCGTCGTGCACGCTCGGCGAGCCGTTTCCCTTTGCGCGATGCCGGGTTGGCGATGATGACGGCGCGTTTGATCAGAAGCGCCACGTGTGCAGGAACGAGAAGCCGGCCTGGTTGGGTTGCGGAATGATGCTCAGCACCTTGCCGCAGGTCGACGTCACCGGCGGTGGATCGTACGACAGCTGCAGCGCCAACTTGGGATCGAAGCGATACTCCAGCCGCGCGCCGAAGTTGTTGCCGGCGCTGAATTGACAGAAGTTCAGCGTGCCGCTCACGTACACGTTGTTCGTCAACTGCCGCCCCAACTCGACGGTCGACGAGTTCAGGTAATTCCCCAGATTGTTCGGCGCAAAGAAATTGGTGTTGCCGTTCACGTCACTCCCGGCACCGCCGAGCTGGAATTGGAAGGTGCTGAAGAACGAGCCGAACGCGCGGCGAAGCTGCTCCGATGCGACGGCGCTCACGGTCGGTGAAATGAGCGCAGCCAGGTCCGACCGCTGGCTTCCGATGTCGAAACCGGGCCGCCCGGTGAAGAGATAGCTGATCAGATCGTTCTGAGAGATCGGATAATCGGCCGTGCTCGAGAACGACAGTGTCGGGTTCGGCATGAGCCCGCTCAACGTCACGATGACTCCGAGTGCGCGGTCGCGCGCCTGCGGCACGTTGTACTGCGCGCGCACGTTCAGACGCGGCGTCGTTGGCGGGCCCTCGAACGTCACGGTGCCGTCCGACAACACCTGGAATTCGCGCTGCACCAGCCCTTCGTAATTCAGATTGTACGTGCCGCCAATCGTGGCGAGCGTGCCCTGAAGCTGCAGGCCTTTCGCACCGATCGAATTCGATTTCACGAGCGTGAGGTCGCCGCCGAGCAGCACGTTTGCATCGGCCGAGCGCAGCCGCACATCCCGGCCCAGGCTGATCGGCACGCCTTCTATTTGAAGGTTGTTCATCAATTCATTGATGAACGCCGAGCTGCCAAGGGTGATCGCGGTGGCGGCGGTGTCGGTGACGAAGTCGAACGCTCCGGATACGCCGCGCTTGTTCGCGAGATCCTTGTCCACGAGGAAGAACGAGCCGCGATCGATCGTCAGCGGACCGCTCAACACCGACGCGTTGATCGAGCCGCTCAGCACCAGCGAGTCGAGCCGGCCGCGGTCGTCGCGCGTCGAGATCGTGAGGTCGGCGACGGTGCGCTTGTTGAACGCGTGCAGCGAGTCGGCGACCAGCGCGAGATGGAACGCCGTTCGATGCTTCGACGGATCGAGCCCGCTGGCCCAACCGGTGAGACTCACGCTGTCCTGCCGCCCCTCCGTGCGCGCCCACATGCGGACGTTCACGCTGTCCTGATTCGCCGCATTCACGCCGCCGGTCAGCGAGCCGTTGATGTCGCGCAGCGTGATGCCGAGCGACGGGATCTTGGCCGACGCGTTCTTGAAGTTCACGCTGCCGTTATAAATCGGCGCGAGCGTCGTTCCCGTGACTTGCACGCCGCCGGCGACTTGCCCACTCAACACCAGCTTGTCGCCGACGAGCGGACGCAGAATCGACAAGTCGGTCGGCTCGGCCTGAACGCTCACCTGAAGAGAGTCACTGCGGCGCTTGAATCCGAGCAGCGTGATGTCCGCCGGAACGTTCGCGCTCGCGCTCGCGGTTGGCTTGCCGTCGCGCACGATCGAGGCCGTCATCGACGCACGTTCATTCTGGTAATTGGCATGCGCGTTGACGCTGTCCAATCCAACGCCCGCCCAGCGAACCGATGCCAGATGTACATCGGCGTTGATTTGCGGCCGCAGTTTCGTGCCCGCGGCATCCACCGAAAAACCAAGCACGCCGGACAACGAATCCTTGATTTGCGCGAGCGTGCGAACGTCGCGCAGCGGAATGCCCTGCGCGCGGAGACGAGCCATCGCGGCGCCGGAATCCGGTACGTTCGCGGCGAGCGCGACGAAGCCACTGTCCTGATTGCGCAGCAGCAATGAGTCGACGCGCCATCCGCCGGCCGTATCCCGTGACACGGTTGCCGGCGCGGCGAGCCGCCACACGCTCGGCGCGACGTTGAGCGCCGCCGTGTCGAAGCGGAATGTCTGCACCCCCGCGCCGCGCGACCACAGGCCCGATGCGACCGCGGTCGGTCCGGTGCGACTCAAGGCGCCAAGACTGAAGCGAGCGTGCATCGAATCGGTGAGCACCAGCCGTCCGCCGATCGTATCGAGCGCGACACCGAACAAGGTCACGCTGTCGACGCGCGCGCTGCCTGATCCGATTCTCCGATGCAGGATGTCATGCACGATGACGTCCGCCGCCAGTCGCTGCCCGCGATTCTGATTCCAATACAGATCGCTCGCCACAACGCGCGCATTGAGATCGAGCGAATCGAGCGTGCCTGTCAGCGTTCCGGTCGCGGTGCCGGCGCCCGACATCGAATCCGGAACTGTAGCCGCGGCGCCAAGAAGCGTGGTATCGAGCGGAGAGAGAATCGGCCGAAGACCGCCGAGCGAGTCGACGTCGACGGAGAAACGCACCGTGTCCGGGCGGCCGCGCGGAAGGCCAATGCCGCCGGTCGCGACCAGCGTCGCCGCATCGGTGCGCAGACGCAGTGTATCGGCAAGCCGGAGCCGGCCGTCGGCGAACCGCAATTGCGCGCGCGTGGGATAGACGCGCACACCCTCGAACGTCGTCCGCTCCACGGACACGTCGGCCATGCCGTTGAGCGCGGCGGCGGATTCACCGGCGACGTCGATGTCGTAGTGGCCGCTCAATGTGCCCCGCCGCAACGAAGCACCAGCCGACGCGAGCAGCTGCGAGAAATTCACACCGCTGAATTGCCCGCGACCACGCGCGCCATAGCCGCCGACCGAATCCATGTCGACGCGGCCGTCGAAGCTCAACGCACCCGCCGATCCTTGCCACGAGAATGCCAGCGCGAGATCGGGTGATTGTCCCTGCACGCGCAGCGGACCGCTGACGAGACCGAGCGCCGGCATCGTCGGGAACAACGACTTGCCGACCATCGACAGGTTGAGCGGCTGCATGTCGAGCGACATGTCGTACGTCATGTACTTCGTGCCGTACGTCACGCGGCCGCTGCCGGTAGCGTGCGTCGGATCGCCGGGACCGTCGCGATGATACAGGTTCGCGTTGGAAAACCGCACGTCGAGCCACGACGAGTCGAGCGTCGCCGTGCCGGACACGACGCCGCCCAACTTCGGGAACGCGGGAAAGAGATACTCGATCGTCCGCAGATCGAGCTGCGATGCATCGACATTGAACCCGTGAAACACGGTGAATGCCGGCTGCAGAATGTCGAGCTCGCCCTTCGCCGTCGCGCGCGTGACTGCACCGCGCACGTGGGCATCCTGGAAGGTGACGCGCGCGTCATCGACGTAGAAATGCGTCAGCGGACCGCCGCGTGCCTTCACCGTTCCGGTGAGCAGTCCCTGCCAATCCTCCGGAAACGGCTTGCCCGCCAGCGTATCCAGCAGCGTGAAATCCACCGGATCGGCGCGCAGGTCGACGTTGCGCACGAGCAGCACCGGCGCACCGGTGCCGAACCACATGTCGCCGATGAGATGCGACTTCGTGCTGCGCACGTCCATCTTCTTCAACTGGAAATCGACCAATCGCATCTTGTCGCGATCGGTATACGACTCGTTCCTGATCGCGAGATCGAGCGTGCCGCCGCCGTTGTGCGGCAGGTCCGGATACACCCAGTTCACGTCGTCGAGCGATACCGAGTCGCCGTGAATCAGCATGTCGTAGCGAACCGGAAGGTCGCTTCCCCACCACACTCGGCCCGCGCCGTGGCCAGTCGATTTCGGCATGTCGAAGTGCGGCACGTCCACGAACACCGTATCGCCGAGGTGGCGCGCCGTGCCGCGCAAATTCCGAAACTTGAATGTCGGCGAGAATTCATCCACCGACAGCGACGCGATCTTGAACTCCTGTCCGAACTTCTTGTCGCTGTCCGGATCGGCCAGTCGAATGTGCGACAACATGCCGTTGCCCTGGTGCCACGCGTACGTGCGCGCGAATCCGTCGAAGACGCGCGACACGGCTTTGTCGGGCGTGGCGAGATGGTAGCGAATCACGCTGTCGCGTACCGCGCCCTTGAGGTCGGGATCCGGCTCCCACGGCATCGACAACAGGAAGGTCGCGTTCCTGGGCGTCACCGAATCGAACACGACATAGTCGCCCCAATTTCGCTCGCTCGCCGGCTTTGGGACTTTCGGCCCGTTCGACGAGGGGAAAATCTCCTTGAAGTTCCAGCTGCCGTTCGCGTGCTGGATGATGTGCACGAACGGATGCGCCACGTCCACGCGGTGGAGCAGAACGCGGTTGTCCACGATGTCGCGCCAGTTGTACTGGACGGTCACCGGGCCAGTGGCCACGAAGATCTCGCCGCGCTTGTCGCGAATCTCGATGCTGTCGATCGTGACGCCGTTGATCAGGCTGCCGCTCAAATGCCCGATGTAGACCTTACCGCCCTTGACGGCATTGGTGACGAGCGGCGTGATCCACTCGCGAAGCCGGTCGCGGCCCACTTGCGTGCGCGTCACGAAAAGGCCCGTGGCGAACGCCACGAGCCCGATCGCGAACAGCACGGCGGCGCTGACGAGCGCCACGAGGCGGCGGCGGGTCATTCCCTAGAATTCACTACCGATATTGATCGTGAACACGATGTGCTGGCCAAAGTGGCCGAGCCCGAGTCGCTGGATGAAGTTTGACGCGGCAGGCGGTTGGTAGCTGCTGGGGCACGATGCGAGACCTTCCTGTGTGATCGCGCCCGTGATCGGCTGACGAATGAAAGTGACGGGGGTATCGCCGGGCGACGTCACACAGATGAGCGGCGCCAGGTTCGCCTTGCCGCTCACCGGCTGCGCGAAGTACGCAATGCCTGTGACCGGCGGATACGGGTTGTACCCCAGGTTCACCTGGATGGGCGCAAACGCCAGGAAGTAGCGGAAGCTGATGCCCGGCGTCACCCGCAGCTGGTCGACGTTGATGCGCTTTCCCGTCTGTGTCACCCACACCTGACCCGCGTCCACGAATGGCGCGATCTCGACGGCACTCGGCAAAATGCCCCCGCGAACACGCACCTCCGCATTCGCGACGAGCAGCACATTACCTCCGCTCGGCACCGCGCGCTGAGGCCGCTTGCCGTTGGACACGAGCTTTTCGGTCGTGCTGCCATCAGGGTTGAACGCGATGGTGTCATCCGAGAATGCATCGGGGTCGAGCAGATACACCTGCGGACCAAGCTCATTCTGGCCGAACCCGCGCACGGAGTTGTAGCCGCCGCCGTAGAGCCGCTCCTGCGGTGGCGGCAGCGTAGTCCCGCTCGCCGTCGTTCCGCCCGCGATGTACCCGCCGCGCAATCGCGCCGCGAAGACCGTTCTCGAGTTGAATGGATGAAACGCCGAGACGTCGCCGGTCACCTTGTTGAACGTGAGCGAAGGGTCGGACGCAGTCAGCGGACTGGAGGTGCGGAATTCCCCCGCCCAGGCATATCCGGTCGTCGGCGAGAGAAGATTGTCGGTGCGGTTGGATTGCAGCGATATGCTCGCGACACCGAAGGCCTGCCGCTTCTGCACGTCCTCGCGTTCTTCGGGGGTGCATCGATTGAAGACGCCGCACAGCACGGCATTGTCGGCGTTCACCTTTCCGTGTTCGAACGTGTAGGCGAGCGTGAGCGGTATGAACGGTCGCACCATCCGCGTTGCCGAGGGACTGAAGCCCACGTCGGTCGTGCGCAGGTAGGATCGATACTGGCCGCGACGTTCGGTGTACGCGGAGAACGCCGGCCGCCACTTCGTGCCGAGCAGCGTCGGGTACTGAATCGTGCCGCCGATGTAGTCGTTCACCTTCGAGCTGCCGAGCGAATCCGCGTTCAGGTAGCCGCAGAGATGCTTCTTCAGGAACTCGGTGCTCAGCGGATCACCGTACCCGAGCTTCGAGAAGCGCGCGGTGAGTGTGGCCTGCGCCGCGTCGCCATTAAAGTTTTTATATGTGTATTGTGTATTGGTGCGGAAGCAGTCGAGCGTGCCGAATCCCTCGTCCTGATCGATCTGATTCATCAGGTCTTCGCGCAGATCCATCGAGACCACGGCGACCGACTGGCCCCCCGGCCACGTGCTGTCCACGAGAATGCCGACATGCCGGTAGGTGCCGAGGTTGTAGAGATTGCGCGAGGCGCCGACCAACGCGGTGTCGCTGTAGACGTCGCCGGACTTGAAGCCGATCAGCTTGAGGACCACCGCGCTGTCGATCGACGGCGAGCTTTCGTGACCCGGCGGCCCCTGCCGGTGCACCGCGATCGTGCCGAAGTGCGAGAGCGGCCCCGTCGTCACCGCCAATCCGACCTCGGCGCGATGCTCGGCCTTGTGCGTGTCGAATTGTCGCAGTGCGTCCGCGTGCGGATAGCCCATGTTCCGCAACGACGTGATGAGCAATTCGAATGCTTCGGACAGCTGCTGCGGTCCGACGCGGCGCCCGACTTGCAGCGGCAGCTTCCGCAACAACTCGTCCGCGTTTGCCACGCTGTCCAACCCCGTGATGGACAACGTATCGAGAATGAGCGGCTGTCCTTCCTGAATGCGAAACGTGATGTCCACCGCGTTGCGGCCGGCGGGCGTGACGACGGTGTCGACGCGGGTGTCGTAGAAGCCATTCAGCCGATACAACAGCGTGAGACTATCGACGTCCGGCTTGAGCCCGACGTCCGGATAGCACCGCCGCGCGCCGCCGTGCGAGATGCCGATCTTCGCCAGCGTGCGTCGCGTGAGCGACGACGGCGTCGTGATGACGTACGACGAGAGCTGCGCATCGCTGAACGTGGTATTGCCCTCGAAGCGCAGCGCGTGCACTTCGGTGTTCGTCGATTCGCAGAGCACGTCCTGCGCGCGCGCGATCGATGCGCGGGCAGCGGTCAGCGCGACGACGGCAAGCGCGATCCGAACGGAGCTCAGGGCGCCACGGCCGACGCGGTGCCCGGCGCCTCTCACGTCGCGCGCGCTCGGCGAAGGTGCATCGCGTGCTTTGCACGCTTGCTGCGCCGCCGCGGTTCCAACCCTTCGGGCGTGAGCGGCGCGCGCTCGAGATACAGCTTCGTCAAATAGAATGCGGCCAGGCCCATCGCCACACCGACACCGATCGCGGGCAAGAGATCGCGCGCGTCGAGTGCGCGACGATAGAAATAGGTCGGGGCCGCCGATGTCTGTCGCGGATCGGTCTTTGCAGGCATGCTGTGATTTGACGCGTATCGGCGGGCTCGGGTAAGTTCTCGCGCCGACGCCATTTCCAGGGTCAATGAAAGATAGACGGCCGCTACTCGCTTTGGTGGTTGCTGGGTTGTGGTTGATGCCGGCGGGATGCGGTTCGTCCGGGGCACCTTCGCGCCACGAGCTGATCGACTCCCGCGACAACTACGATCCCAAATCCCTCGACCCGGCGGTCTCCACCGACGTGCCGACGGGTCGCGCTGTCGCCTACCTCTTCGACGGTCTGACACAGTTCACCGCCGACGGAAAGGTGCAGCCCGCCCTCGCCGAACGGTGGGACGTGAGCCCCGACGGCTTGCAGTACACCTTCCATCTACGCCGCGGCGTCACATTCCACGACGGCTCGCCGGTCACGGCGCACACCGTTGCCGCGAGCTGGGAACGCGCGCTGGCGCCCGAGACCAAGAGCGGCGCCGCGTCGTTTCTCTTCCCCATCAAGGGCGCGAAGGAATACAACGGCGGCACCGCGAAGAGCGTCGCCGGCCTGGCGGTGAGGGACGACTCGACGCTCGTCGTCACGCTCTCCGAGCCACTCGCCATTTTCGCGACCATGCTCGCGATGCCCGTCGCCGCGGTCGTGCCTGAAAAGACCGGAACCGATTTCGGCCAACATCCGATCGGGACCGGGCCGTGGAAGCTCGTCGAGTGGAAGCACGACGACTATCTGTTGTTCGCGCGCAATCCGAACTATTTCGGCGGCGCGCCGAAGACCGACACGCTGCGCGCGCGCATCATCGCTGAACCGAGTACCGCCGTGGCCGAGTACGAGAGCGGCAACGTGGACATCCTCGAGATTCCGGCGGCGGAAGCAGGCGACTGGGTCGAGGACGAAAGCAAGAAGCCGCAGCTCATGTCGATCGCCGCGCTCGAGCTCGTGTACATCGGCATCAACACCACGCGCGGCCCGCTCGCCGATCCTCGTGTGCGGCAGGCGATCAATTACGCCATCGACGTCGATCGCATCATCGAACGCCTCGTCGGCGGACGCGGCACCCGCGCCGCCGGTGTGATTCCACCCTCGCTCGGCGGATACGACAAGTCGCGCAAACCCTATCCGTACGATCCGCAGAAGGCCAAGGCACTGCTCGCCGCGGCGGGCCACCCGAACGGCATCGACGTCGAGCTCTGGACCAACATGGTGCCGACCTATCAGCGCATCGCGGAAACGGTGCAGGCGTATTTGAACGCGGTCGGCATTCGCACCAAGATCGTGCTGCGTGAGTCAGCGGCCGCGCGCGCTGCGGCACGCAAAGGCGACGCCGACATGATCCTCAAGGATTGGTACGCCGACTATCCGGACGCCGAAGATTTTCTGTATCCGCTGCTGCACAGTGCGAACCGGGGCGCGGGCGGCAACGTGTCGTTCTTCGCGAACGCCCGCTTCGATTCGGTCGTCACCGCGTCGCGCCGCGAGCTGGACCAGAACAAGCGCAACGCGTTGTACACCCAGGCCGACTCGATCGCGTTCGCCGAGGCGCCGATGGTCTTCCTCTATTTCTACGACGAGCTGTACGCCGTGCAGCCGTGGATCAAGCACTTCCAGCCGCCGGTCATCTTCAATGGACAACGCTGGCTCGACGTGACGATCGATCACGGAACTGGAACGAAGAAATGAGCCGCTTCATCCTGCGCCGCCTGTTATTGTCGATCCCCACGCTCTTCGGCGTGCTCGTCGTCGCGTTCCTGTTGTTGTATGTCGCGCCCGGCGACCCCGTGGAATCGATGATCGGCGAGCGCGCCGACAGCGCGACGATCGCTCGCTTGCGCGCGCAGCTGCGGCTCGACGATCCGCTTCCCGTGCGCTTCGGCCATTACGTGGGCAGCGTCCTCACGGGCGATCTCGGTCGGTCGTACATCACGAACCGCCCGATCACGCAGGACATTCGCGAGCGGTTTCCGAAAACGCTGCAGCTGGCCGGCGCGGCGATGCTGCTCGCCACGGTTCTGGGCCTGACGCTCGGCGTCTTGAGCGCGCGCAAACCGGGCGGGTTCGCGGATCGTTTTGCCCTCGGCGTCGCGTACCTGGGCATCTCGTTCCCGGTATATTGGGTCGGATTGCTACTAATTCTATTGTTCGCTGTCACATTCCGATGGTTGCCGCCGTCGGGGTATGGAAGTCTGCGTTTTCTCACGTTGCCGGCGCTCACGCTCGGCATGCGATCGATTGCGTTTCTCGCGCGCATGACGCGGTCGGCGATGCTCGAGTCGCTGAGCGCCGATTACGTGCGTACGGCGCGCGCGAAGGGGTTGAGCGAGCGCGTCGTCACGCTCAAGCACGCGCTGCGCAACGCGCTCATCCCGGTGATCACGGTGCTCGGCCTCGACTTCGGCGCGTATCTCACCGGCAGCATTCTCACCGAGACGATCTTCTCATGGCCGGGAATTGGCCGCTACGTCGTGAACGCGATCTCGCGCCGCGATCTGCCGGCGATTCAGGGGACCGTGCTCTTTCTCAGCACGGTGTTCGTGCTGGTGAACCTGATTACAGATCTCGCATACGCGAAGGCGGATCCGAGGGTGTCGTACGACTAGCGATGGCGCTTGGCGTCGGACGCTGGGCGGAACTGCAAGGGGGCTGGAGTAGCGCGTGTCATCCTCCTGAGCGAGCGCAGCGAGCGAACGGAGGATCTGCTCTTGGGAACGGCGTTCACAAAAGCAGATCCTCGTCTCACCTTCGGCTCGCGAGGATGACCACGGACAACACTCTACTCTTTCAAGCTCCGACTCCACTCCTCGGGCCCGCGCGCGGCGAAGCCATCGGGATGCCGCGCCTGCAACTTCTCGACATTCGCCTTCGCCACCTCGTCGAGCGACACGCCGAGTGAATCCGCGGTGATCGCAAGACACCACAGCACGTCGCCCAACTCCTCGACCAGCCGCTCGCGCGACACGTCGCGATTCTGAAACGCGCGCTTGCGGACGAGCCCGAGCACTTCCGCGGCTTCCTCCGCCAACCCGGCCGCCGCGTCCAGCGTTCGGTCGCGTTCATCGAGCGCGGGATTGATCGTGCGTCGCGCCGAGATCACATAGGCGTCGAGGTCCATGTCAGTCGTCCGTCTGACCGAAGATGTCCATGTTCGACGAGTGCCCCGGCGTCACCTTCTTCTCGGGGTAGATCCAATGCACCGCCTGATTCACGGCCGTCGCCGCTTCGGCAAACCCGCTCGCGATCAGCTTGAGCTTTCCCGGGAACGTGGTCACGTCGCCCGCGGCGTAGATGCCGGCGCGGCCCGTTTCCATCTGGCTGTTCACCAGAATCTCGTCCTTCTCGAGCTTCAATCCCCACTCGCCCAATGGCCCGATGTCGCTGACGAAGCCGAGCATCGGCAGCACGACGTCGGCGCCGATCTCGCGCGTCGTTTTCGCTTTGACGTCCCGCAGCTCGATGTGCGAGAACCTGTCCGGGCTCGTCGCGCATTTCACATCGTGTAATTCATGAAATGTGAATACGTCGGCGCGTCCGCCGGCGACCGCATCCTGAAACTGCGCGACCGTGGCGGCGTGCGCCCGGAAACGGTCGCTGCGGTGAACGATCGACACCCGCTCGGCGCGCTCGAGGAGCTGGACGCCCCAATCGAACGCGGAATCGCCGCCGCCGATGATCACGACGCGCTGGCCGCGGAAGACTTCGGGATCCGAGACGACGTCGAAAATGCCGCGGCCGTACCACGGCTGGGCGCACTGCTGCGGCAGCCGCCGCGGCGAAAACGCGCCGATCCCCGCGGCGATGACGATGGCGCGCGTCGGAAAACGGTCGGTCTCCGTCACCAGCACGAAGTGTCCGTCTTCTTCCTCGAGCCCCGTCACGCGCTGGCCGAGATGGATGGGCTGATCGAATTGCCTTGCCTGCTCGGCGAGCGACTTCACGAGATCCTTCGCGAGCACCTTCGTATATCCGGCGACGTCGAAGATGTATTTCTCGGGATACAGCGCGGTGAGCTGGCCGCCGACTTCCGGCAGCGCATCGACGATCTGCGCGGTTGCGCGGCGCATGCCGGAATAGAACAGCGCGAAGAGGCCGGTGGGGCCAGCGCCGATGATGGTAATATCTCGTAGTTCAGCCATGGGGAGAAAATAAAGGTGAGGCCCGCGCTGCGCGCGGATGGTTTGGGCCGCGGCCCGCACCATCGGCGCCGAAGGCGCCGGCCCCACCATCCGCGCGCGCAGCGCGGCGGGCCTCACCGCGCGGGCGCCCACGACTGTCCCTACATTCATCCTCGCCATGAAGATCTACACCAAGACGGGCGACACCGGCCAGACCGCGCTCTTCGGCGGTGGCCGAGTATCGAAGGACAATCCGCGCGTCGAAGCCTACGGCGACGTCGATGAGCTCAACGCCACCCTCGGCGTCGTTCTCGCGACCGATCCCACGCCGCGCATCGACACCGTCGTCGCGCCCATTCAACACGACCTCTTCGCCATCGGCGCACTCCTCGCCACGCCCGATCGCGACAAGATGCAGCGCCACCTCGAGAAGGCGAAGATCGACGACGCGCGGATCGCCGAGTTGGAGCGCGCCATCGACGCCGGCGACGACGAGCTCGAACCGCTCAAGGCGTTCGTGATGCCCGGCGGTACGCCCAAGGCTGCCGCGCTGCACATCGCGCGCACCGTGTGCCGCCGCGCCGAGCGCCGCGTCGTGCAGCTGGGCGCCGGAACGGAAATTCCCGCGATCGTGATCGTGTATCTCAATCGGCTGTCCGATCTCCTGTTCACGCTCGCGCGCGTCGCGAACAAGCGCGGTGGATCGCACGAGGTGACCTGGTGAGGCGCCGCACCGTCGCGCTGCCGACGTACGACGTCACCATCGCTGCCGACGCGCTCGACCAGCTCGGGCAGATCGTGCGCGCGTACGCGCCGGCGCATCGCTACGCGATCGTCACCGATTCCAACGTCGGCCCCGTCTATGCCGCGCGCGTGCAAGCCGCGCTCGACACCCGCGACGAGCCGCTGACGATCCCCGCCGGTGAAGCGCACAAGACGCGCGAGACATGGGCGCGTCTCACCGACTCGATGCTCGCCTCCGGCTACGGCCGCGATACGACCATCATCGCGCTCGGCGGCGGCGTGGTGGGCGATCTCGCGGGCTTCGTCGCCGCGACGTTCATGCGCGGCGTGGCGTACGTGCAGGTGCCGACGAGTCTCCTGGCGATGATCGATGCATCGGTCGGCGGCAAGACCGGCGTCGACACCGCGGCGGGAAAGAATCTCGTCGGCGCGTTTCATCAACCGGCGGCCGTCGTCGCCGACGTCAGCGTGCTCTCGACGCTGCCGCGCGAGCATCTGCGCGCCGGCATGGCCGAGGCGATCAAGCACGGCGTGATCGCCGATGCCGAATACTTCGATCGTGTGCAGTCGCTCGCCGCGGATTTGCGGGCGTTGGACGCCGCGCGACTCGAGGATCTCGTCGCGCGCAGTGTCGAGATCAAGGCCGACGTCGTGCGGCGCGACGAGCGTGAAGGCGGCGTGCGCAAGACCCTCAACTTCGGCCACACCATCGGCCACGCGATCGAGCTGCGCTCGGACTTCGAGCTGCTGCACGGCCACGCCGTGGCGATCGGCATGGTTTACGAAACTCTAATTGCCGAGCGGTTGGGGGTAGCGGCGGCGGGGACGGCGGCGCGGGTGCGCGACGCGGTGCGCGTTGCGGGACTGCCCGACGTGCGTCCGTCGCACATGGATGTCGACTCGATTCTCGCGGCGACGCACGGTGACAAGAAGGCACGCGCCGGCGCGGCTGAATACGCGCTGCCGGCGCGCGTGGGCGCGATGGCGGCGGCCGATCGCGGATGGTCGCTGCCCGTGGCTGACGGACTCGTGCGCGAGGTGTTGGGGTGAAGCGGGTCGTTGTCGCGGCCGGCCTGGCGCTGGCTGCATGCGCGAAGAACGATGCGCCGATTCGACTCCCTGCCGTCGTCGTGATGAGCGATTATCGGTTGCCGGCGGTCGTCGTGCGCGGCGCGGAGCGCGGCTGGTGGAAGCTCGCCGCGCAACCGGTCAAGTACGGTGATCCGGTCCCCGTGAAGGTGACGATGTACTGTCTCAAGGGCACGACCCGACGCGGGCGATACGTGCGGGCTGGAATCGTCGCCGCGGACCCGCACTTCTTTCCACTCGCGCGCTACCTCGAGCTGTACATCGGCCGCAGTTATCTCGGCCGCTTTCTCGTGGATGATACGGGCAAGCGAATTCGCGGGAATCGCATTGACGTCTGGACGAGCAGCTGTCGCGACGCGAAGCGCTTTGGGTATCAGTCAGGCACCGCGGTGCTCGTCCATCAGCCCCCGCGTCTCGACGTTCGCCAGGCAGGCTCGGCCCGGAAATAGGCGGGAGCGACACCATTTTTGCATTGATGACCGGCATCTTCAACACCAGGCCGGCACCATGTCCTCGTTCGCGTCGTATCTCATCGGCTTCGTCATTCTCATCGTTGGGCTCGCCATTGGCGCGTATCTCCTGAACGTGCCGACGACCTGGATTGCGGTCGGCGTGATCGTCCTGGTCGGCATCGGGGTGTTGAGCGCCACGACGCGCACGAAGATGCGCGATCCGGGCGCACCGGGCGGCGGAACGACGACCATTGTCGAGCGGCGTCCACCGTCGGGCCCGAATGGCTGAGATCGACCGGAAAGCGCGAGCGGGCCCGTTTCTGGGACGAGCCGCCCGCTGGCATATACCGCAGGCTGAAGCGCGATAAAAGCGGACTGAGCGCGAAGAGTAACCGAACCGAGGGGAAGATCGGTCGCCATGACCGATTTTCCCCTCTGCTCATTTTATCCAATTAGTAACCTGCAACTCACTGTGAATTCAACGACATAGAATCATTTCGACGCGCCGCGAAGCGACACGGCTGGAAATGTCTGTTGACCGATTTTGGAGCCAACATTATCCTGCCGTCCCTGCCTCTAGCTTGGGTCCACGCTACATCGAGGGTGAGCGGACGCACGCTCCCCAACTAACCGGCGTCAATCGGGAAGGAGCGTGTATGGAGCAAGTGACCGAGACCAGATCGTCGAAGGGATATTTCCGATCGTCTCCGTCTACCGCGTTCGATCAGTACCTGCAAGACATCCAAAAGCTCCCTCTCATTCAGGATCCCGAAGAAGAGCGACGTCTGGCCAGACGCGCGCAGAAGGGTGACGAGAAAGCGGCGGAACGCCTGGTGACCGCCAACCTGCGATTCGTCATTTCGTACGTGAAGAAGTACCAGGGTCACGGCCTCGATCTGAGCGAGCTCGTCGCCATTGGCAACGAAGGCCTGCTCAAGGCCGTCCGCAAATTCGATCCCGACCAGGGCGTGAAGTTCATCTCCTACGCCGTGTGGTGGGTCCGCCAGGCCGTGCTCAAGGCCTTGGCCGAGCAGACGCGCTCGGTGCGCATTCCGCTCAATCAGAATTCGCAACTCATTCGTCTGGCGCGTGCCGAGACGATTCTCGCGCAGGTGTTGAAGCGCGACCCGACGGAAGACGAGGTCAGCCGTCTCCTCGAGGATACGCCCGAGAACGTGCGGGCGGCGAAGCAGATGTCGGCCACCGAGGTGTCCCTCGACGCGCCCATCGACCGGTCGGATCGCGAAGCCTCGACACTCGGCGAACGTTTCGCCGGCGTGGATGGCACCGAGATCGAGGAAGTAACCGACTACAAGTTGATGCGCGAGTTTATCGATCGTGTATTCAAGAAGTATCTCACCCCGCGCGAGCGCAAAATCCTCTATCTGTACTACGGGCTCGAGGAAGGCTCCGAGGCGATGACGCTCGAGAAGATTGGCGCACTCATGGGTGTGACGCGCGAGCGGATTCGTCAGATTCGCGAGCGGGCGTTCGAGAAGCTGCGCGAGTCGCCGGACGGCAAGGCCCTCTGCGGATTCTGGGCGGCCTGAGCGATACGCGCTGGGCGGAACGGCAAAGGGCGACGGAGAAAACTCCGTCGCCCTTTTGTTTTCACGCCCACCGCCCAGCGCCCAACGCCCAGCGCTGTAACGTTTCTTGCAAGTAACGGCACGCCCCGGCAATCGTCCTTTTACGTGTCCCCACGCGAGAAAACCAGGCGGCGCCGCGCCGTAGCGGTGTCCCTCGCGACGCTTGCCGGCGTCGCGCTAGTCGGACTGCTGGCGCTCCACGCGCACGGCCTTCGCCAATCGGCGCTCGACTCCGCTCAGCGGCTGCTCACCGGGCGCGTTCAAGGCTCAGTGGCCGGCATCGACATGTGGTATCGCGACCACGAGGCCGACTCGCGCGCGCTCGCCGAAGTCGCGACGATCCACGCCAGTGATTCGCTGAACATCGCGCCCGCGCTCGCGCAGCGCGTGCTGCACGCGCAGATGCAGTCCCTCCAGCGCCGCGGCGCCTATCAGGCGATCTGGATGATCGACGGACACGGAACTGTCCTCGGCTCGGTCGGCGGTCGCGAGATGACCGGCGCGGAACGAATGTCGGCCGCGCAAGCAATAGCCTCCGGCACGACCACCGTCAGCCGCTTCGAGCAGCAGGACAGCCTGGTCACGACCGCGATCGCGACGCCGGTGATGTCGAGCGCGGGCGGAACGACGCACGGCACGGCGGCGCTCGTGATGAGGGCCGACCTGAATCGGTCGTTCAACGCCGGAACGCCGCCGGCGCCGGGCCTGCCGTTCACGGCGATCGTCGTCCGCGCGGACAACCAGATCATCGGCATTCGGCGCTGCCAGCAGTCACCGCTGCGCCTGTGCATCATCGACGCCGACAGTCTGGCGCGACTCGCCGTGAACGTCCCGAGCTTCGTGGGGCACTACGGCGCGCCAGACGGCGCCGACATGATCGTCGCCACGCGACGCTCGACACGACTGCCCTGGGGCGTGTACGCGGCGTGGCGCACGAACGACGTGTACGCGCCGGTGTCCGATCGCCTGCGCTCGGAAAGCCTCCTGCTGCTCGGCTTTCTCGGCGTGGCCGGGCTCGCGTTTTACGCCTACTATCGCTCGGCGCAGCTGCGGGCGCTGGTCGACCGCGCGCAAACGGAAGCGGGCTTCGCCGCGATCGTCAACACGGCGATGGACGCGATCATCATCGTGGACGATCGCTACGAGATCGCGGTCGCGAACAGCGCGGCCGAATCGATGTTCGGATATACCACGAGCGAGGCGCATCAACGGTCGGTGCTCGAGCTGATCGCGGACGTGAATCGCGACGAGCTGCGGCGCGCGCTCGATCAGACGCTGATCGAAGGCGAGCAGCCACGGTTGTTCAACGCCGACCGCTACATCTCCGGACGTCGCCTGGGCGGCACGCTCTTCCCCATCGACGTGAGCATCTCGCGCACGAACATGGACGGACGGCCGCATCTCACGATCGTCATCCGCGACATCACCGAATGGAAGCGTGCGGAAGACAGCTCGGAGTGGCAGCGGCGCGTGCTTGAATCGATCGCCACAGGTGTAGATCTGCGCGACGTCCTGGCGACGATCGTGCGCTTCCATGAGACGCAGACGCCCGGCGTCGAAGTGATGGTGCATCTCATCGACGACGACGGATTGACGCTCCGGACGCGGTGCGCGCCGTCGATGCGCCCCGAGTTCGTCGACGCCATGGACGAAATCGTCGTCGGGCCGACGGCATCGACGTGTGGGGCCGCCGTCTACCGCCGCGAGCTCGTGATCACGCCCGACGTCACGACGGATCGGCTCTGGAACGACTATCGCGCGCTGGCGCTCGAGCAGGGCTATCACGCGTGCTGGGGTGTGCCGATTCGCTCGCCGCAGGGCCGCATTCTTGGCGCGCTGGTCGTGTACGTTCGCGAGACGCGGCAGCCGCGGCCGCAGGAGCTTCGCGTCACCGCGGCCGCGACGCAGCTGGCGGGCATCGCGGTCGATCGCGCGCATGCGGCTGAATCGCTCAGACAATCAGAGGCGAGCTTCCGCTCATTCGTCGAGAATTCGCCGATCGGCATCTATCGCGCGACGGGCACCGGACGCTTGCTCGCGGTCAACGCATCGCTCGTGCAGCTGCTCGGCTACAACTCGGCGCTCGAGCTGCTGCAGGTGGACATGGCCCACGAGTTGTTCGTCTCGCCGGCCGATCGCGACCGTCTGCTCAAACAGCTGCAAGCGCACGGCGAGTTGCGCAGCGCCGAGATGGAATGGCGCAAGAAGGACGGCACCACCGTCACGGTCCGCATCAGCGCGCGCGCGTATCGCGACGAGCGCGGCGCCGTGTGGTTCTCGGAAGGCTTCGTGGAAAACGTCACGCCGCTGCGCGCGGCCGAATTGGCGCTGCGCCAGTCGGAGAAGCTTGCGGCGTTGGGCCAGCTCGTGTCCGGCGTGGCGCACGAGTTGAACAATCCGCTCGCCGCCATTCTCCACTTCGCCGAGGATCTGCTCGACGATGAGCGCAGCGCGACGGATCACGAAGCGATCTCCGTGATTCGCGATCAGGCACGGCGCTCGCGCGCGATCGTGCGCGACTTGCTGTCGTTCGTACGCTTCCGCGACGCGTCGCGCGAGCGCGTGCAGATCACCGAAGCGCTGACCAACAGCGTCAAGGCGCTGCAGCCAATGGTCGAAGAAATTGGCGCTCGTCTCGTCGTCGAGCTCACGCCGCCCGAGACGTTCGGCAACACCGATCGCGCCGGTCTGCAGCAGATCGTCACCAATCTCGTCGTGAACGCCGCGCAAGCGTCGGGGCGCGGTGGCTTGGTGCACCTGGTCGCGCGCATCGAGGACCAAAACCTCGTGCTCGTTGTCGAGGACTCCGGCCCGGGCATTCCGCCGAAGCTCATGGACCGAATCTTCGAGCCGTTCTTCACGACGAAGCCGCTCGGTCAGGGCACCGGCCTGGGACTGTCGGTCACGCTTGGCGTGGTGCAGCAACTGGGCGGAAAGATCGGGGTCGAAAATCGCGGCGGCGGCGACGGTCCGGGCGCGCGATTCACCGTGACGCTGCCCATTGAAGGCGGCGTCACTGAAGCACCGCGCGTGACGCCGCGACACATCGCCACGCCATCCGCTGGTACACCGGTCGTGGCGGGCGAGCCGGCCGTCAAGCCGCGGGTGCTCATCATCGACGACGAAGCACCGATTCGCGCGGCGTTGCGGCGCTTCTTCACGCGGCGCGGCTGGAATGTCTCCGAAGCGGAGGACGGCGCCGAGGGGTTGTCCTTGATGCTCGCCGGCAAGAACGATTTCGCCGTGGTGATCTCCGACTTGAAGATGCCTGGCTGCTCCGGGGTCGAGCTGCACGACCACGTCGCGACGATGGCTCCGGAATTGCTCGATCGCATCATATTCTCAACGGGCGACGTCGCGTCGAAGGACGCCGCCGAATTCGTGGCGCGCACGCGCTGCACGGTGATGCAGAAGCCATTCGAGCTTCGCGCGCTGGAAGCGGTGGTGGCACGCATGAGGGAGATGGCGACGGCTTGAGCACGTGATTCCGGCATTCATCAATCCTCTGTCCGGCAATGCGGACGCGGCGCGCTCGGCGCTGCGCGGCGCGGGCGGATACGACATCCGGGAAGTCGAGCCGGCATCGCTCGCCGCTCACGTTCGCACCGCGATCGAGAGCGGCGAGCGTCGCATTCTGGTCGCCGGCGGCGATGGATCGATCGGCAGCGCGGCCAACGTCATCGCCGGCACGGGCACGGAATTGTGTATCCTGCCGTGCGGGACGTTGAATCATCTCGCCAAGGACCTTGGTCTTCCGCTCGAGCTCGAGGAGGCCGCGCGCGTCGGGATGCGTGGCACCGCGATCCCGGTCGACGCGGCGGTGGTGAACGACCGGATCTTTCTCAACACGAGCTCGGTGGGCGCGTACGTGTCATTCGTTCGAGCGCGCGAACGGCTCGAGCATCGGTTGGGGTATCACCTCTCCTCCGTGTTCGCCGGCATCCGCCTCTTGATCCGAATGCCGACTTTTCGCGTGACGTTGCACGTGGAGGGAAAGGAACGCGAGTACATCACGCCGCTGGTGTTCATCGGCGTCGGCGAACGCGAGCTCAAGCTTCCCACGCTCGGTGCACGAGTCGAAGGTGGGCGCACCGGGCTTCACGTCATGGTCGTGCGCAGTCGATCCGGCGGCCGCGCACTCGCACTGGGGCTCTCCGCGGCGACTAGAGGCGTGCATGCCGTCGCGAAGACGCCGGCGCTCGACGCGTTCATCGTCGACGAATGCCGAATTCAGCCCCGTGTGCCGAGGATAGCAGTCGATGGCGAGATCGTGACGGTGAAGCCACCGCTGTCGTATCGGCACGTGCCTGGGCATCTCCGCGTCGTGGTCGACGCGAAGCATGCGGCGCGAGACGCCGAGCGCTTTCATGAGTGACACGTTTCGCGCGCCCGCGTAGCTTTCGGGCGTGACCTCCGTCGCCGCTCCACTCGCACCGGCAATCGATCAATCGCTCGCATCGCGTCTTGCCGGCATCGTCGGCGAACGCCGCGTGTTGTTCCGGCCAAGCGAATTGCTGACGTACACGTCGGACGGTCTTCCGTCGTACTTCAAGCAGCCGGGGCTCGCGGTGTTTCCGGGCACGCGCGACGAGCTCGTCGCGGTGGTGCGTGCGCTCGCCGAGCGCGGCGTGCCGTTCGTGCCGCGCGGCGCGGGCACCGGACTCTCGGGCGGCGCGCTCGCCGACGGCGTCGTGCTGATCGGCCTCAATCGCTTGACGCGCATCGTGTCCGTCGACGCGGAGAACGCGCTCGCGGTGGTCGAGCCGGGCGTGATCAACGCCGCGCTCAGTCGCGCGGTTGCACCGCTCGGTCTGCACTACGCGCCCGATCCATCGAGTCAGGCTGCGTGCACGATCGGCGGGAACGTCGCCGAGAATGCCGGTGGTCCCCACTGTCTCAAGTACGGTGTGACGACGAATCACGTCGTTGCACTCACGGTCGTGCTCCCCGACGGCGAGATCGTAACGCTCGGCAACGCGCAAGGCGAGAACGAGGGCTACGATCTCGTCGGCGCGTTCGTCGGCTCTGAAGGCTGCTTCGGCATTGCGCTCGACATTACGGTACGCTTGTCGCGCAACCCCGAAGCGGTGCGTACGCTGCTCGCCGATTTCATGTCGATCGACTCGGCGGCGCAGGCCGTATCGGCGATCGTCGCGACGGGTATCATTCCGGCCGCGCTCGAGATGATCGACCAGGCGACGATTCGCGCGGTCGAGTCGTCGATCTATGCCGCCGGATATCCGACGGATGCCGCGGCAGCGCTCCTCATCGAAGTGGACGGCGCGACCGCCGGCATCGAACATGACGTCGAAACCATCGAGGCGCTGTGCACGGAACATGGCGCGCGGACCGTTCGCGTCGCGCGCGACGACGCCGAACGCACGCGACTCTGGCAGGGACGCAAGAAAGCGTTCGGCGCCATGGGCCGCGTGTCGTCGCACCTCGTGGTGCAGGACGCGGTCGTGCCGCGCACACGCCTTCCGGCGGTGCTGGCGCGCATTCACGAGATCGCCGAGCGGCATCGCGTGAAAGTGTGCAACGTGTTTCACGCGGGCGACGGAAATTTGCATCCGAACATTGCCTACGATGCGAGCGACGCCGACGAAACGAAGCGCGTGCACCTGGCGATGGGCGAGATCATGCGCGCGTGCGTCGACGAAGGCGGTACGATCACCGGCGAGCACGGAGTCGGCCTGGACAAGCTTCCGTACATGCAGCTGATCTTCTCCGAAGATTCGCTCGCCACGATGTGCTCGTTGCGCGATGTGTTCGATCCAGATCGGCGCGCGAATCCGGGCAAGGTCGTGCCGATTCACTCCTGTCGAGAATGGCACGGCGTACCGTCGGCGCGACGCGGATGACGACGAGCGCCGCGCGGTCCGCGCGCATGTTCGCCGATCGCATACGCGACTCGGCGGCGCGGGGCGCGGCGTTGCGCATCGTCGGCCGGGGAACCTGGTTGAACGCGGGCCGTCCGGTGCGCGCGGCCGAGACGATTTCAACTCGCGATCACAGCGGGATCGTCGACTATGTGCCGGGCGATCTCACGCTCACGGCCCGCGCCGGGACGACGTTCTCTGAAATCAACGCAGCCACCGCGCCGCACAACCAGTGGCTCGCGCTTGACCCGCACGGGACTGATGACGGCACCATCGGCGCCACAATCGCGACCGCATCGTCGGGCCCGCTGTCAACGGGATTCGGACTTCCGCGCGACCTCGTGCTCGGCGTTGAATTCGCCACGGGCGGCGGAATGGTCGCGCGCGGCGGTGGCCGTGTCGTCAAGAACGTCGCCGGCTTCGATCTCACACGACTGCTCACGGGCTCGTGGGGCACGCTCGGCATCATTAGTGAAGTCTCAATACGTCTGCACGCGCGGCCAGAGGCCGACGTGACCCTCGGCGTGAGCATGTCCGGCGGCGACGACGATGCGAGCCGCGTGCGGCAATTCCTGCGGCGAATGCCCTTCAAACCATTCGCATGCGAAATACTGAATACGGCCGCGGCTCGCGTCGTGGCCAATCACGCATCGCCGGTGGCGATCTTTCGGCTGGGCGGCAACAGGGAATCGGTTCGCGCGCAGCGCGCGGCGCTGCAGGAGCTCGGCCACCTCGAGGAGCTCGATTCAGCGCTGTGGTTTCGCCTGCGTACAGCCGAACCTGACGATGCAATCGTGTTTCGCCTGTCGCAGCTTCCGTCGAAGCTCGGAGAATGCTGGAACGCGGCAATGCGTGTAGCCGCTGATTGTTCCGACACACTCATTCATGCCCGGCCGGCGCTCGGCGTGGTGCGCTGCATCGTCCCGCGCAGCGACGCCAACGTTGCGGCGCTCGCACGGATGTTCGCCGAGCCGCGAACGCAGACGCGCATCGGCGAACGATTGCCGGCCGCGTTGTGGGATGCGTGCGGACCTTCGGTGGCAAACGCCCCGTTGTCGCGCCGCATCAAGGCGACGTTCGATCCGAACACAGTGCTCAATCCAGGAATTCTCGGAGAGTCGAATTGAGCGCGCCCGTCGTCGTCCCGGCCGAGTGCGCGCTTCCCGGCAGTCCGCTCGACAAGGAGCGCGCGGGAATCAACACCTGCGTGCACTGCGGGTTCTGTCTTCAGGCGTGCCCCACGTACATCACGCTCGAAGACGAGAACGACAGCCCGCGCGGACGCATCGTCCTCATGCGGTCGCTGCTGGAAGGAACGCTCGCGCCGGACAACGAGAGCGTGCAAAAGCACATCGCGCAGTGTCTCGGCTGCGTGTCGTGCGAAACGGTGTGTCCGTCCGGCGTTCCGTATGGTCACTTGCTCGAGGCGACGCGCGCGACGTTGGCGCAGCATCGTCCAATTCCATTGATTGCGCGCGTGATTCTGTCCGCGTTCGAGCGCCCGTGGCTCTTGTCGCTCGCGATGGCGGGCGGACGCGTGACGCGCGCGTTACGCCTGTCGCGTCTCCTCGCGAAACTACCCGGCCGATTGGGATTCGCGATGGCAATGCTCGAATCGACGAATCGTGCGTCGAAGCTTGCGGCGTACGAGCCGGCGTCCGATGGAAGTCGAGGCACCGTCGCTCTGTTGACCGGGTGTGTAATGGAAGGCCTGTTCGCCGACACCAATCGCGCGACGGAGCGCACGCTCACCGCGAACGACTACCGAATGATCGACGCGCCGGGCCAGGTCTGTTGCGGCGCCTTGCACGCGCACGCGGGCGACGCCGATGCGGCGCGCCGACTCGCGCGAAAAAATATCGCCGCCTTCGAGCGATCGAACGCCGACTACTTCTGCGCGAACGCCGCCGGCTGTGGCGCGATGATGAAAGACTATCGGCATTTACTGCGCGACGATCCCGCGTGGCGTGAACGCGCCGAGCGAGTGTCGGCGAAGACGCGGGACGTGAGCGAATTACTCGCGGCCGCGGGTCCAAAGCGCGGCGGGCCGCTGCGAGTCCGCGTTGCGTACGATGCGCCGTGCCATCTCATGCATGCGCAGCGTGTCGTCGCGCCGCCGCTCGACGTCCTCCGCGCGATTCCCGAGCTGGAACTGGTCCCGCTCAATGAAAGCGACATGTGCTGCGGCAGCGCGGGCATCTACAACCTGGTCGAGCCCGACGTGTCCGACATCGTGCTGGACCGCAAGAAAACAAACATCGCCGCCAGCGGCGCCGAGCTCGTAGCGACGGGGAACCCCGGCTGCCTCATGCAAATCGGCGCGGGGCTCATCCGTTCCCACTCGGCCGCGGCCACCGTGCATCCGGTCCAGCTGCTCGACGAGAGCTACGCCAAGGCGCCGCCGCGCTGATCGCTGGCCGTGGCGCCGTCCCGGGGCCCACGTTTACTTACGATCATGGTAGACGCGGCGCTCCTCGAGATTGAAGGCGTGTTGTTCGATACGCGACGGCTTCGGCGCGCGAGCCTTCAAGACGCGCTGCTCGAGCACGGCATCGCCATGGACGTCGACGCGGATCTGGCCGACGCGCTGGCGCCGCGCACCGCCGCGGCCGCGTTGCTCGAGGCCGAGCAGGTGCCGTTCGACGAGGTCATGCTCGATCTCATCGCGGCGAGCGCGGAACGGCTGTTCGCGGCGCGCATTGGAGCGACGGGCGCGGCACTGGCGCCGGGCGCGCTCGACTTCGTTCGCGAGGGCGCCGCGATGGCGCGGCTCGCGATCGTCACGCGTGCGCGGCGCAGCGAGGCGGAAGCGCTGCTCCGGCTGGCATCGATCGAAGAATTCATCGGTGTCGTCGTCACGGCCGATGATGTGGTGGACGGGAAGCCGTCGCCGGAAGGACATCTTCTCGCACTCGAGCGATTGAACCGCCAGCGGCCCGTGGCGTCGGCATCCGTCATCGCGCTCGAGGACGGAGCGGGCGGCATCGCCGCGGCGCATCGCGCCGGCGTGCGATGTGTGGCGATCGGACCGTCTCCGGCGCACGTCGTCATGGAAGCCGATGCGTATGTCGAGTCGCTCGTCGGACATTCGGTGCGGTCACTCGACGTGCTGTCACGACCCGGCAGGGAGCGGGTGCAATGAGCAACCCCGACGTCATCATTCCATCCAGCGTATCGTTCGGCGACGTGAATGCCGAATACGGAGCGCTGCGCTCCAGCGCGATCGTGATCGACCGGAGTCATCGCGGACGCATGCGGTTCTTCGGCGACAAGGCCGGCGAAGCACTCACCGGGCTCGTCACCAACGACGTGCTGGCGATTCCTCCTGGACACGGCCAGTACGGCGCGGCGCTGTCGGCGAAGGGGCGCATCGTCGCCGACATGAGAATTCTCGCAAGCCACGGCTCGTACCTGGTGGACACGCCGCCGCGCGCCTGGCCGGGCTTTCAGTCGATGGTCAAGAAGTACGTGAATCCGCGGCTGTCGGGATATCGCGACGACTCGCACGCTATTAGAGATCTCGGAATATTCGGCACGGCGGCGCGGCGCGTCGTCGGGACCGTCGCCGGCGTGAATCCCGACTTGCTCGCCGCGCTCGTGCCGTACGGCCACGCGCAAGCGACCGTCGGCGGCGCGTCGATCACGATCCTGCGCTCGCCCGACATCAGCGTCGAGGGGTACGAGCTGCTCGTGCCGTTCGAGGCGTTTCCGCGACTGTGGGACGCCGCGGTCGCCGCGGGCGCGACGCCGGCCGGTCTCGCGGCCTGGGAGATCGCGCGCGTCGAGGCTGGACGCCCCGAATGGGGCATCGACATCGACGAGTCGACGATTCCGCAGGAAGCAAACTTCGACGACTTCGACGCGATCTCGTACACGAAGGGCTGTTACATCGGGCAGGAGGTCGTGGCGCGCGTGCACTTCCGCGGTCACGTCAATCGCCATCTTCGCGGTTTACGCTCGGCGAGTCCGGACGCGCCGCCGACTGGTGCGCAGCTGATTGACGATTCCGGAAACCATGTGGGTGACGTGCGGAGCGCGGTCGCGTCGCCGAGGCTGGGTGGCATCGCCATTGGAATGGTGCGGCGTGAGATCGCTCCCGGCACGAGTCTCAACGCGAAATGGGAGACGGGCGAGCGGCGCGTGGACGTGACGCCGCTTCCCTTCCCCGCGTAGCCAAGCGGTGCCGACCGCGCTCGTTACCGGCGCGACGGGACTCGTCGGATCGCACATCGTCGAGCGCCTGCAATCAGAAGCGCAATCACACTCCAGTGAATGGACCGTGCGCGCGCTCGTGCGCTCGCCGTCGTCGTGGCTCGAGTCGCGCGGCGTCGAATGCGTGCAGGGCGACGTGATGGACCGGGCGTCGTTCGTGCGCGCGGCGCGGCGAGTCGACGCGATCTTTCATACGGCGGCGGCGATCACGCAGCACGGCGGTTGGGAGACGTATCGCTCGTTGAACGTCGATGGCACCGCGAACGCGATCGCGGCGGCGGAGTCGTCGGGCGCGCGGCTCTTGCAACTCAGCAGCGTCGCGGTGTACGGACCGACCGGCCGCTATCGCGCCGCGGGTGAGAAGACGGATGAGACCACGCCGCTCGGTCCATTGCCGGAGCGTGCCTATTACGCGCGGTCCAAGCGGGAGTCCGAGGAGTTGGTACTCGGCGCACACGCGGCAGGGCGCATCTGGGCGACCGCGGTGCGGCCGGACGTGATTTACGGTCCGCGCGATCGACAGTTCGTGCCGCGCATTGGACGGCTGTTGTCGCGCGGTGTTGCGCCGCTCATCGCGGGCGGCACGTCGACGCTCGCGATCGTGCACGCGGCGAACGTCGCTGATGGCGCGGTGCGGGCGGTGCTGCACGATGACGCCGGCGGGCAGACGTACAATCTCGCGAACGACTACGACGTGACCGTGCGCGAGTTCTTCGCGCTCGCGATGGAGGGATTGGGGCGGCGCGTGCGATTCGTGCGCATTCCCGAGTCGGTGGCGCGCGGCGCGTTCGCGGTCGTGCGCGGGTTTTTCAAGTTGGCGACTGGCGGCCGAATGAGTGTCGTGTCGAATGCGTCCGTCGCGATGTTGACCGAGAACAATCCATTCACGTCGGAGCGCGCGCGGCGTGAGTTGGGCTGGATTCCGCTGGTGCATCCGCGCGAAGGAATTCCCGAGGCATTCCGGTGGTGGAAGCAATGCGCGACGCATCGTTGATGGAGCGCACGGCGCTCAAGGAGTGGGCGGTGCTCGTCGACGCGATGGCGCGCGGCGAGATCATCGCGATGATTCGGAAGGGCGGCATTCGCGAACAGCGCGCCGGGTTTTCCGTGAAGCACGATCGGTTCCTGTTCTATCCGACGTTCTTTCACGAGAAGGCGAACGAGCTGGCGCCGCGGTTTGTGGGTCAGCTCGATGCGGCGCATGCACGACAGCCCGAGCAGCGCGACGCCGGCCTCATTCGGCTGGAGTACGTGGCCGATGTCCTGGGCGTCTGGCCCGTGAACGAGCTCGAGGTGCTCCGCGCGATCGACCAGGAGCATGGACTCGACTGGAGCGCGGTGGAGTCGCGGTTCCACTACAAGAACAAGCCGGGTGTGCAGGTCGTCGCGGTGCGGGTGTCGCGGCTCGCGGCGCCGGCGGTCGTGCCGGAGGTGCGCCGGTATCGCGGCTGCGTCTCGTGGGTCGAGCTCGAGGACGACGTCGATGTCTCGAACGCCGAGCCGGTGCTGGACGACGCGAGCCTGATGATGCGCGTGGCCCGCCTGCGCGGCGTGCTGCCGATTTCCAGTTCCTGAATTCAACAACAGGAATAGCCGGCAAACGCGAAGGGCGCGACGGTGACGTCGCGCCCTTCGAAGCACCTGGCCCTACGAAGCGATTACTCGCCCTTCTTCTTCGCGGCCTTCTTGCCCGCCTTTTCACCGGCCTTCGCGCCGGCTTCAGCACCGGCCGCGGCGCCCGCGGCGGCACCAGCCTTCGCGGCGGTATCCGTCTTGGTCGAATCCATCTTGTGCGTGGTGTCCATCTTCATGCCGGTATCAGCCGGGGCAGCAGCGGGCGCGGGCGCGGGGGCCATCGCGGGCGCAGCGGTGTCCTTGTTGGCATTATCCGACTTCGAGCAGGCGACGACCGCGAAAACAGCGGCGACGAAAGCCAGGCGCTTCATGACATTCTCCTAAAGAGTAGGTCGAGTGGTTCTCCGCGTGGCCGTGCACGCGATCTCTGGGGCGCTCCTGTGAGCCGCGTAAAGTTTAGGGCTCCCGGAGTGGGTGTCAAGGCCGACATCGGTTAGGCAAGTTGCCATCCGGCAACGAGTTCCTGTCCGAACACGCGACATTACCGAACGTCTGGCCAACCCGCTGGGGTTTGCAGCTTCCGCGCCACTGGCCGAACGGACGTGTTTCTCCGTTAATTTCGAGCGATCCTCCGGAGGGAAAATGTCCACGCAACCGGCGCCGCAGCGGACCACCACCTCGCACGTCGTTCGCGGCGCATGTCCGCACGACTGTCCCGACACGTGCGCCATGCTCGTGACCGTGGAAGACGGCCGCGCCGTGAAGGTTGCGGGTGATCCCGACCATCCGGTCACGCGTGGATTTCTCTGCACGAAGGTGAACCGCTACGTCGAGCGGACGTATCATCGCGATCGCCTGCTTTATCCCATGCGTCGCATCGGCCGCAAGGGCGAGGGGCGGTTCGAGCGCATCTCATGGGACGACGCGCTCGGTACGATCGCCGACCGACTGAATGCCATTCGCGAGTCGGCGGAGGGCCCGCAAGCGATTCTTCCCTACTCATACGCCGGTACGATGGGCATGGTCCAGGGATCGTCGATCGATCGCCGGCTGTTCCATCGCATCGGCGCCTCGATGCTCGATCGAACCATCTGCTCGATGGCCGGGACGGTCGGTATGCGCATGACCGTCGGCGCGAATATCGGCGCCGACCCTGAAGGCATTCCGGAAAGCGATCTCGTGCTCCTCTGGGGCACGAACACGTTGACAGCGAATCCGCACCTCTGGCCGTTCGTGCTCGAGGCGCGCGAGCGCGGCGCACGCGTGATCGCCATCGATCCGATTTGTACGCGCACCGCCGCGCAGTGCGACGAGTGGATCGCCATCCGCCCCGGCACCGACGCTGCCCTCGCGCTCGGTATGATGCACGTGCTCCTCGCCCAACAGCTCGAGGATACCGACTTCATCGAACGCCACACCCTGGGGTTCGAGCAGCTGCGCGAACGGGTGCGCGAATATCCGCCCGACCGCGTCAGCGCCATCACCGGCATTCCCCAGGAGACGATCGTCTCGCTCGGCGAACGGTACGCGCGCGCACGGTCCGCCTTCATTCGCGTGAACTACGGGCTGCAGCGTCACGGCGGCGGCGGTATGGCCGTGCGAACGATCGCGTGTCTGCCCGCGCTCACCGGTCATTGGCGGCGCGCGGGCGGCGGCGTGCTGCTGTCGTCGAGCGCCAACTTCACGTTCGACAAGCGTACGCTCGAGCGCCCCGACCTCTCGCCGCCCGTGCGCACGGTCAACATGATCCGACTCGGCGATGCGCTCACGATGCCGGACGCCGGCGTCGGCGGCCCGCCGGTGCGCGCGCTCGTCGTGTACAACTCCAATCCGGCCGCGGTCGCGCCGGATCGCAATACGGTGCTCGCGGGCCTTGGCCGCGAGGATCTGTTCACCGTCGTCCTCGAGCATTTTCAGACCGACACGGCGGATTACGCGGACATCGTGCTCCCGGCGACGACGCAGCTCGAGCATTGGGACGTTCATCTCGCGTACGGCCATCACTACGTCACGCTCAACCGGCCGTCGATCGAGCCGCTCGGCGAATCGCTGCCGAACAGCGAGATCTTCCGCCGGCTCGCGGCGCGCATGGGGTTGCGGGACGACTGCTTCCGCGACGACGACCAGACCTTGATCGCGCAGGCGCTGGCATCGTCGACGGAAAAGCTCGTGGGTGTGACGCTCGATCACTTGATGGAGCATGGGTGGATGCGGCTCAACGTGCCGACGCCGTATCTGCCGTTCGCGACCGGCGCGTTCCCGACGCCATCCGGCAAGTGCGAGTTCTATTCGGAACGGATGGCGGCGATGGGATTGGATCCGCTGCCCGCCTTCACGCCGCCGTACGAGTTCCCGGAGTCCGTACCGGCGCTGGCGGCGCGGTATCCGCTGACGCTGGTCTCGTCGCCGGCACACCAGTTCTTGAATTCAACTTTCGTCAATATCGAATCGTTGCGCCGCGGCGCGCGCGAGCCCGAATGTCTCCTCCATCCCGTCGACGCGGAGCGGCGCGGGATCGGCGCCGGCGCGCGGGTGGTCGTGCACAACGATCGCGGCGCGTTCACGGCCGTCGCGCGCGTCGAGGACACGATTCGCCCGGGCGTCGTGTGGGCACCCTCGATCTGGTGGGGCAAGTTCGCCGCCGACGGCGCCAACGCGAACCAGACCACCTCGCAGCGCGAGACCGATCTGGGGCACGGCCCGGTGTTCTACGACAATCTGGTCGAAGTCGGCCTGGCGGACTGACGTACACGGCGCCTGCGACAGACTTGCGCTCGGTGGAACTCCGCGCCTTGATTGGGACTAAGACTCTCTAGCCGCAACCGGAGCATCCGTGGCCGCACATCCAGAAACGCTGGGCGCCCTCAAGCGCTCGCCATATGGCGTTCCCGACCGGGCATTTCGATCCGTCAAGGACGAGATGCGTCAAAACCTCCTCGAGCGCTTGTGTCAGGGAGGTCCGCTCTTTTCCGGCGTGATCGGATACGAAGAGACGGTCATGCCGCAGATCGTGAACGCCATGCTCTCGAAGCACAACTTCATCCTGCTCGGCCTGCGTGGACAGGCGAAGTCGCGCATTCTGCGCGCGCTCGTCACGCTGCTCGACGACGTCATGCCGATCGTCGCCGGCAGCGAGATCAACGACAATCCGTTCGCGCCGATCTCCAAGTACGCGCGGAATCTCATCAACGAAGCGGGCGACGACACGCCGATCGCGTGGGTCGGCCGCGAGAATCGTTACGTCGAGAAGTTGGCGACGCCGGACGTCACGATCGCCGATCTCATCGGCGATCTCGATCCCATTCGCGCCGCCCGCGGCGGACACCTGTTGTCCGACGAGCTCACGATTCACTACGGCATGCTGCCGCGCGCCAACCGCGGCATCTTCGCGCTGAACGAGCTGCCCGACCTCGCCGGCAAGGTGCAGGTGGGCCTGTTCAACGTGATGCAGGAAGGCGACGTGCAGATCAAGGGTTATCCCATCCGCCTGCCGCTCGACGTGCAGCTCGCGTTCACCGCGAACCCCGAGGACTACACGGCGCGCGGCAAGATCATCACGCCGCTCAAGGATCGCATCGGCAGCGAGATCGTCACGCACTATCCGGCGACGATCGACTTGGGGATGGACATCACGCGGCAGGAAGCGTGGATCTCGCGCGAGAACCGTCCGGTGCGCGTTCCCGACTTCATCGCGGAAGTCATCGAGCGCATCGCGTTCGAGGCGCGCAACGACAAACGCATCGACAAGCGGTCGGGCGTGTCGCAGCGCATGCCGATCACGGTGATGGAAAACGTCGTCTCGAACGCCGAGCGGCGCGCGATCATTTCGGGCGACGCGGAGATCGTTCCGCGAATCTCCGACATTTACGCGGCGCTGCCCGCGATCACCGGCAAGATCGAGCTCGAATACGAGGGTGAGCTCGTCGGCGGTCCGGCCATCGCGCGCGAGCTCATTCGACGCGCGGCGGACGGCACGTTTCACGATCGCGCGGGCGGCGTGAACACCGACGACATCATCATGTGGTTCGACGAAGGCGGCGCGCTGCAGGTGGCGGACGACGCGCGCGCCGATCTCGCGCTCCAAGGATTCGACGTCGTCCCGGACCTCGTGCATCTCGTGAATCACGTCGGCCTGGCGGCGCCGGACGATGCCGGCACGGGCGTAGCGGCCTGCGAGCTCGTGCTCGAGGCGCTCGTTGCGCGAAGAAAGATCTCGCGCTCGGACGGCGGTCAATACGGCCGCGCGACGCCGGAGCCGCGGCGCAGGCCGAATCAGGATCTGTTCGGCGGCGGCATGTCGTGAAACACGCGGTCGCGGCATTGGCGGTGCGGGCGGCATCACTCGAGGATCTCGATGCGATCGTCGAGCTGCGCTTGTCGCTGCTGCGCGAGTATCACAGCCACCCGTTCTACGCCGCGCTCAGGCCTGATCCACGCGCGCGCGCATATGAGTTATATCATAGCCAGCTCTCGTCGCCGTACGAGACGATCTTTCTCGCGGAACGCGCTGGCCGCGTCATCGGCGTATTGCGTTGTGTCGATACGCCGACGTCCCCGGTCCTGTTGCCCGAGCGCTACTGCTACGTGTCGTCCGTCTACGTGCTGCCCGACGAACGAAAGAAGGGTGTCCTGCGCGCGTTGCTCGGCGCGGCCGACCGGTGGTGTCTCGAACGCGACATCGGCGAGATGCGCCTGCACAATTCAGTATTCTCTCATGAAGCGCGGCACGCCTGGAAAGCGCTTGGCTTCGAGGTCGTGGAAGAAGTGCGCCGCCGCACCCTCGACGCTCCGGCCGCCGGCCGACCGAATACGCGGGCCTCGGCGCGGGTCAGAGCGTAGACATGCCGGTCATCACGGTCTCGCGCATGTACGGCTCGGGCGGCTCCGAGGTCGCGGAGCGCGTCGCGGCCAGGATGGGCTGGCCGGTGTTCGACAACGCCGTCGTCGATGCCGTCGCCGAGCGGTCCGGATTGACGCGCGCTGAAGTATCGGCGCAGGACGAACGCGTGCCGTCGCTCGTCGAGCGCATCGCATCGGCCCTCTCGCTCGGCTCACCGGAGATCATGCCGCCGGTGCCGACCGGCCCCATCGAGACGACAGAGGAGCGCATCGTCGCGGTCACCAAGCGCGTCATCGAGGAAGCGGTGCAGACGGGGCCGGCGGTATTCGTCGGCCGCGGCGCGCAATGTCTCCTCGCCGAGCGAAGCGACGCGCTGCACGTCTTCTGTTTCGCGCCGCGCTCCGCGCTCTGCAAATACGCCATGGACAAATTCAGCGTCGGCCGCGAAGAGGCCGAGCGAATGGTGCACGACATGAACAAGCAGCGCGAGGCGTACGTGAAGCGGCACTGGCATCGCAACTGGCTCGCGCACGAGAACTATCATTTGTGTTTGAACACGGCGTGGCTCGGATTCGACGGAGCGGCGGACCTCGTCGTCGAAGCGGCGCAGCGCCATTTCAGTCTGGCGGCTCCGTCGGCTTGAGCCGCGCCAGACGCGCGGCGGTCTCTTCGGGCACGAACAGATCGTCGGCGATGGCCGCGATCTCTTCCGCTTCCTTCCACGCGGCTTCGAGCACGGACAGCTCGCCCTCGAGCGCCCGGCGTTCGCTGTCCTCGTGCGTGGCCATCTCCAGCGCGAGACGAACTTCCTTCGGGAGGCGGCTCAAGGTGTGACCAGGCACGGGCGGCGGTGCGAAAGGATGTTTGGGGTCCGAGGGCATCCGCGTCGCGTAGCGCGAGAACAACGACGCGGCACCGTTCGCCTCCTCGATGATCGACACCGCGGACTGCACTTCGTCGCGCTTCGCTCCGGATTCATTGATCGCGGGCAAGAGCTTCGAGGCCGCCTGGATTGCCGCGTTGCCTTCGAGCACCGCGAAGTGTTCGGCGCCGGTATTCCAGCGTGAGCCTTGAAGTCGCCGACCATTCGAGAGGTTGACTGCCTCACCGCTTTCGATGGTGAACGGAATGCGAATGCCCCAGCCTTGGGACGCATAAACGACGGATACGCGATGGAGCTGCTTCGCGCGGATGTCGACCGGCGTGGCGCGCCCCGGCAGAACCAACCGCGCCCGCACGCGTCGCTGTTGATATGCCATGTTCGCATAGCTCGCGACATTCCAGATACCCCACGAGCTGCCGGCGATGATTCCTGTCGCGGGCCCGAGGATGACCAGTCCGGCCGCCGTTGCGATGCCGGCGCCAGTCCACATGAGATGTTTGCGCCGGCGGCGTCCGAATTGATCGCCGTAGCGCCACGCCGCCATTTCCGGGCGCTGCGGTTCGCCGATGCGCACGAGCTCGAGGCCTTCGCGAAGGCGCGCCAGCCCGATGTTGTCAGTCGAGACTCGGAGCCGTGTATCGCGAAACAGTCGCTCGCACTCTTCGATCGCCTCCCAGCGCTCGTCGAGCGGCGAGAGATTCCATCGCTCGCACTTTCTGCACACCGCCCACAGCCGGCCGCGCACGGCGTCGAACGCGAGACGCCGGCCGATCGGAAAGTGTTCGACGGCCTCGTTGGTCCCCAGATTCGCGTGGCAGAAGATGCAGGTGGAGTACATTAAGATTGTTCCTCGCTGCGGCGCTCCGCACCTCCGCTCGGAATTCCGCCGAGCGAGTTTCGAGATTGTTCCTCGCTGCGGCGCTCCGCACCTCCGCTCGGAATTCCGCCGCTCAAGCCTCTACACTCCGAAGTTCTGGCCGCCGCTCGAACGCCCAGTAGGTGTACACGAGCATGATCACCGCACCGCCGCCAATCGCCCACGAGACGCCGATCGCATGCGCGATCGATCCCGCGACGAGTGAGCCAATCACCGATGACAGCCCGACTACCACGAAGGAGTATGCCGCCATCAAGCGGCCGCGCAACTCGTTCGGCGCCAGATGCTGAAGCGTCGAGTTCGCCAGCGCGTTGTTGACGATCATCGTGAACCCGACGCCAAGCAGCAGCGGATAGGCGTATGCCGCGTGGCGCACGAGCGAGAAGGCCAGGAGCAGGGCGGCGAACGCATACGACGCGACTTCGAGTACCGTCGTTCGCTTGAATCGATCACCCGCCGCGGCGAGCGACAACGCGCCTGCGACTCCGCCAACGCCGACGCACGCCAACAACGCCCCATACCCGTCGGCGCCAAGGCCCAGGCGATTGCGCGCGACCACGGGCATGAGCGTGAGATACGGAATGCCGAGGATGGAGTAGATCGTGACGAAACGCATCAGCGCCGCGATCGACGGCGTGCCGCGCATGTAGGCGACGCCCTGGCGTATTCCCTCGAGCGGCGAGGAGAGATGCTCCGGCGGTATCCATTCAGGAAGTTGAATGAGGAACAAGCCGGCCAGCACGGTGATGTAGCTCGCCGCGTTGACGCCGAAGCACCACGCGATGCCGAGCTTCGCGATGACGATCGCGCCGATGCTCGGGCCGACGACGCGCGCGAGGTTGAACCCGCTGGAGTTGAGCGCGATGGCCCCCGGCAAATCCTCGCGGCCGACCAGCTCGATGACCAGCGATTGGCGCGCGGGAATCTCGAACGCGCTGATGATGCCGTTCGCCGTGGCCATGGTGAGCAACCACCCGATCGTGAGGCGATGCGACCACGTGAGCCAGAAGAGCGTGCTCGCTTGAACGGACAGCAGCGTCTGCGCGACACGCACGATGCGCAGCTTGTCGTGCCGGTCGACGAAGACGCCGGCGGGCAAGGACAATACAAGAATTGGTAACGACTGCGCGCACGCGGTGAGCCCGACCACGAACGCGCTGTTCGACAGCTCGAGCGCCAGCCAGCCCTCGGCCATGGTCTGCATCCACGTGCCGATGAGCGACAGCGTCTGGCCGAACCAGAACAGACGGAAGTTCCGATGGCGCGAGAGGGCGCGGAACGGGTTTAGCGACCTGTCAGTGATCTCGTGCGCGGCGAGCTCTGTCACGAACGAAAGCTACATCCCCCGCGCGGTGAGGCCGCGAGAGCTCCGCTTCGCGATGGTTGGGCCGCTTCGCGATGGTGGGGTCGAGCTTCGCTCGATGGTGCGGCCGCGCCTTCGCGGAGTTAGGCCGCGGCCCAAACCACCGGCGCATTCGCGCCGGCCTCACCCGCTGAATGGCACTTGCCCGCCACAAGGCGTATTGTTTCAATATGCGCTTCCACACATATGGCAAGTACAGCCCTGAGCTCGCCGACGCAATCGACCTTCAGTCGCTGCTCGACAAGCTCGCGGACTTTCTGCTCCAATCCGGCTTCGCCGGCGGGGACAACCAGTCCTATTACGGTTGGGACGCGGGCGACGACGGCAATCGCTCGCTCGACGCGCTGAAGCAGGCGATCCTCGACGCGCTCATGGAGAGCGGGCAGTTCACGCCCGAGATGCTCGAGGCGCTCCGCGGCGGCGAAGACGAAGAAGGGCAAGCCAAGCTCGCGAAGCTCCTCGACCAGCTCGTGCAGCGGATGATCGAGGAAGGCTATCTCAACATCGAGAACGCCCCGCAAATGCCGGCCGGACACCAGCCCGTGACCGGACCGGGTTCGCTCGCCAAGGCCGCCGCCCGCGACGTGCAGTTCAACCTCACCGAGAAAGGCATCGATTTCCTCGGCTACAAAACCCTGCGCAATCTGCTCGGCTCACTCGGCAAATCGAGCTTCGGCAGCCACGACACGGCGTATCTCGCCACAGGCATCGAGTCCGACGGGTGGAGCAAACCATACGAGTTCGGCGACGTGCTGAACATCGACGTCAACGAAACGCTCAAGAATTCGTTGGCGCGGACCGGCAAGATCGAAGTGCCGATGGACCTCGACTACAGCGACTTGATGGTGCGCCAGGCCGAGTATCGCTCGTCGTGCGCGACGGTGTTGATGCTCGACTGCTCGCACTCGATGATCCTCTACGGCGAGGATCGTTTCACGCCGGCGAAGAAAGTCGCGCTGGCGCTGACGCATCTCATTCGCACGCAATTCCCCGGCGACACGCTCAAAGTCGTGCTCTTTCATGATTCGGCCGAGGAGATCCCGCTCGCGACGCTGGCGACGGCGCAGGTCGGGCCGTATCACACCAATACCGCGGAAGGACTCAAGCTGGCCCGTCGGTTGCTCTTGGCTCAGAAGAAGGACATGAAGCAGATCATCATGATCACCGACGGAAAGCCGAGCGCGTTGACGATGCCCAACGGGCAGATCTACAAGAACTCCTTCGGCCTGGATACGACGGTGATCGCGCAAACCATCAAGGAAGTCGCCAATTGCCGCCGTTCGGGAATCATGATCAACACCTTCATGCTCGCGCGCGATCGCACGCTCGTCGAGTTCGTGAAGCGTGTGTCGGAGATCAGTCGCGGGAAGGCCTATTTCACGTCGACGATGACGCTGGGACAGTTCATTCTGATGGACTTCCTCAAGCGAAAGACGCGCAAGGTCAGCTGACAAGATTTTATCTTCGCGCGATAAAATCTTGTCTTCTCGCGTCACGCGCGGCGTTGGCGGCCTTTGCTCCGATGTTCGCCGCGATGTTCGCCGCGATGTTCGCCACGGCATTCTCTCCCGCGAACGCGCAGCGCGTTGACCGAGTTGAACGAGTTGAACGACTTGAACGAGCAGACAGCATCGTCGCGTACCCGGGGTTCGACGCCACGGCATATCCCGGCGACAGCGCCATGCGAGCCTGGGCGTATCCGTCGTCGCCGTATCGGTGGGTGGGATACTACCTCGCGTCGCCTTGTCATCGCGACAGCAGTTGGACGGGCCGTCGCGCCGCACTCGACGCTACGGGATGGGGGTTCGCCGCGATCTACGTCGGCCAGCAGGATTGGTCGCGTATGGCGATCGGCCGCGCGACTCCGCACGCACGCAGCGATTCGGCCGGCGCGCCCGTGGTCTGCTCGTCGGCACTGCTCACCACCGATCGCGCCAGGAGCGACGCGGCCGACGCCGTCGCTCAGCTGCGAGCCGAAGGATTCGCCGACGGTAGCACCGTATTCCTGGACGTCGAGACGGTGTCGGACGTGACGCCCGCGTTGCTCGCGTATGTTCGGACGTGGACGGCGAACGTGTTGAGCGACGGCCGGTATCGACCGGGCATCTATGCCGCGAAGACGAACGCGCAGCCGCTCTACGCGGCCGCGAGCTCGGTATATCACGTTGCGCGACGCCGCGATCGTCCCCCATTCTGGATCGCGAGCGCCGCCAACTTCTCGCTTGCGCGCCGCCCGAGCGCCGTCGGCATCGACTACGCTGAAATCTGGCAGGGCATCGTCGCGGTGTCGCAGCAGTTCAACGGCGTGCGGCTCACGGTCGACGTCAACGTCGCGGCGCGTTCGTCACCCAGCGCACCGTAGAACCGGAGACCGAGTATCGCCGGACAGCTGGTCGGCGACACTCGGTTCGCGTCACCGCCGGTCTATTGCACCGTCACGTTGACCTGGAGCGAGGTCGGCGCCTTCGAGCCCTCCACGGCAACGAGCACCGCGGACCAGTCGCCGAGAATTTGATGCGCGCCGTTGAAGATCGGCTCGTTGAGTGCGCGGGTAATCCGATCTGCGCGGGCACGCCCGCGGAAGGGCCGTGTGTGAGGATGATCTCGAACGCATTCGGATTCTCGACGCTCGTCACCGTCTTGGATTTGTCGGCGTCGGAATCGGCGACGTTGAACGTGTAGTCCATCCACGTCGCGTTCCCGCCGGCCCCGCTGTACGGTGCCTTCTCCTTGAGCACGAGGTGCCGCGACGTCACCACGGGTTGTGGCGGCGGCGGCGCGGCAGGCGCCTCGACGGTGCCGACGTCGATGGCGACCATCCGGAGTCCCTCCGCGAACAATTCCGCATCCTTCTGCTTGAACGCATCGGCGGTGAGCCCCGTGAACCAGTACTCGGCGCCCGTGCCCGCGTGCCACACTCCGGCGAAGTGGCCGCCGTTGTGGTCGATCGCGGTAAGTCGTAAACCCTCATTCAAGAATTGAATATTCGTATCCTTGAACACGGCGGTCGGCCCGCTGAACCAGCGCTGCACACCGGTGCCCGTTCGCCACACGGCGCAAAACTTTCCGGTCACATCGATGTCGATGGCGACCATGCGCAATCCCTGCGCGAAGTAGGCGTCGTCCTTGGCCTTGAACTCGTCCGCCGACAACCCGGAGGCCCAGTATTGCGTACCGGTACCCGGCCGCCAAACGCCGGTGAAGGTACCGTCACACGTATCGATGGCCGTCAGACGCAATCCGTCGGCGACGTGCTTCGCATCCGTCGCCTTGAAGTCTGCCGCGCTCAGGCCGGTGCTCCAGTATTGCGCGCCGGTTCCCGCATGCCACACGCCGGCAAGGCGATCCTCGTACTGGAAACCGATGGCGCCCGCCAAGCCGACGTTGCCGTTGTGCCGGTCGATCGCGACCAGACGAAGTCCTTGCTTGAAGAAACCGGCATCGGCCGCCGCGAAGGCGGCGGGCGATCCGGTGAACCAGCGCTGCTCGCCTGTGCCGGGGCGCCACACACCGGTGTACGAGCTCACGATCTGTCCCATGCTGTCCTCCCTGTCTGAGAGACCTGCTCCGCCGATTCGGTCAGAGATTGGCCGGATTCGGAACCGCGAAGTGCTTGATGAACACGTCATCCTTGTTCGTGATGTCGTTGTCGAGCACGACTACGTGCACCCAGCTGAACTGGCCGTTCGCGTGGTGAAGCTTCGCGATTCCCAGCCCCTCGACTTCTTCGCCGCTCACACCGCCCGGTGAATACGGAATGGCGGCGCTTCCCACCGACGCTCCCGTCGCCGCGTCATAGCCGTGCACGCGGCCGGTCGAGTCTTCGCTGAGGTACAAGTGCCCGTGTGCCGAGAAGCATCCGCCTTGCACGTTGTTGAGGGCGGGACCGCCGAGCGCGATCGATGAAACGTGCACGAATCCGTTCGCCGGATCGTACGCGTGCACTTGTGTCACGCCGGTGAACGTGGAGCTGTAGAGCAGTCCGTCCGCCGGGTTGAACGCGCACCACGGCATCTCACCGCCTTGCGGCGTCCCCTTCCCGCCGCCGAGTGGTGAGACGGAGATCGTGTTGAGCTGTTTGTCGAGCACCCAAACGCTCGGACCGCCTTCGACCGCGACGTACAACCGGTCCGTCGCCATGTGGTAGTCGAGCGCGCCGACGTGTGAGCCGGCTTGCGGGGGCACCGCGACTTTCGCGAACTCCGTGTTCAGATCGAGCGACAACCGGTGCACACCCTTGAAGTCGGCGTTGTTGCTCGAGACCAGCCACGCGCTGCCGTCGCACGTCATGCCCTGGCATTCTTCCGTCCACTCGGTGTTGTCGATCTCCTGCGAGTCGATGCACACCCAACCGCTCATTTGCGGATCCGCGGGTTTGGGCGGCGGCGGCTTCACCGGTGGATCGGCGAGCACGCGAATGGACGTCAGTCGCAGTCCGGAGTTGACGTATCCCACATCGGCGGTCGTGAACGTCGCGACGTCGACGTCGGCTTGCCACCATTGCGTGCCCGCGCCGGGTCGCCACACGGCGACGATGTTTCCGTGATGGCCGCCCAACGCGGAGATGCGCATTCCCTTGTTGAATTGAAGCTTGTCTTGCGCCGACACTTCGGCGAGCGAGCCGAACGTTCACCACTGCGCGCCGGAGCCGGGACGCCACAGCGCGGTGAACTTGCCGTTCAGCTCATCGACGGCGACGAGACGAAAACCGTCGGCAAAATGCTTCGCGTCCGCCGTTTTGAAATCGGCCTCGGAGAGTCCGACGTTCCACCACTGCACGCCGGTCCCGGCGCGCCAAATGCAAAACACTCCGGCGTCGTGGGCCGACAGCGCGGCCAGCCGCAGGCCTTGCGCCATGTGCACCTTGTCCTGCGCCAGGGCCGCGTCCACCGATCCCGAGAACCAGTACTCGGCTCCGGTGCCAGGTCGCCACGCCGCCGCGACCAGCCCGTCGGTGAAGTCGGCGCAGGCGATGCGCAAACCCTGCTTTAGATATTCCTGATTCTTGGACTCGAATGCCGCCGGCGTCAGACCGGAGGCCCACCACTGGTTTCCGGTGCCAGGCTGCCACACGCCCGTCATCTTCATCTCCGACTCCCCGCCTCATCGGCGCGCACGGCGGGATACGGGCGCGTTGGCGCCGTTCTCCCGCAGGCAGCGAATGAGCGCGTTCCCGCCAGCGGCCGCAGTAGCTCGCGCGCGACGGTGGAAGGCTCGGTCTAAGACGCTGTTGTGCGATTTCGGTAATGGCCCCACACCGGCAGCTTCACGGGAGGGGGTCCGGAGCAAGGGCGCACGGCGGCGCGAACCGAGGCTCGGAGCGCAATGTCGGGTTGCCGAGACGTGCTGTCAAGCATTATCGCGCGTCGGCTGCGATCGGATCTGGTCCGATTTCGTCGGATGTTGTCGTTGTTGCTTGTTGTTCGGCGCCACGAATTAGAACATTCACAACGACCGGATCTGGCCAGATCCGACAAAACTACGGCAACCATTTGTCCCAGTAAGAAACTTCTAAAACCCGCGACGGCCACGCCGAAGCGTTGACCATAGAAAGCCGAACACGCCCGCCAGCATTGCCCACCGCAGCCGCGTCGTCCGCACCATCGCCGAGGGCCGAATGCGGCCTTCCGCCGTCGCGATGCCATCGAGGACGTGGAGAATCGCCTCGGCGCTCGCCGGCCGATCGGCCGGATCCTTCGCCAGCATCTGCATCACGAGTTCGGCCAGCCGCGGCGGCACGTCCGAACGTCGGGCATCAATCGGCATCGGCACCTCCGTCGCATGGGCCGCCATCTGCAGATGCGGCGCGCGATCCGCGAACATCGGCGCACCTGTCAACATCTCGTACGCAACGGCGCCCACCGAATAGAGATCGGCGCGCGCATCAACGTTCGGATCGGCGGCCGCCTGCTCCGGCGCGCTGTACGCCGGCGTGCCGACCATCACCCCGCCGTGCGTGATCCGCGTTGGTGCCGGCATGCCCGCGTCCGACATCGCCTTCGCGATGCCGAAGTCCGCGAGCAACGCCCCACCCTCGGACAAGAGAATGTTCTCCGGCTTGATGTCGCGATGCACGACGCCGCGCTTGTGCGCATAGGCGAGCGCGCCGAGTACGTCGCGGAGAATGACGATCGTCTCGCCGGACGAGAGAGCGCCGCCGCGACGAAGCCGGTGCCGCAGCGATTCGCCCTCGACGAACGGCATCGTGTAGAACAACATGTCGTTCGCGTCGCCCGTCGCGAGCACCGAGACGATGTGCGTGTGCTGGAGCCGCGCGAGCAACTGCACCTCGCGCCGAAAGCGCTCGATGTTGATCGCGCTGGCCAGCGCGGGCGGCAACACTTTCACGACGACGGCGCGCCCCAGGGTGCGCTCGCGCGCGAGAAAGACGTGGCTCATCGCGCCGCCGCCGAGCTCGCGCTCGATCGTCAGCGAGTCGCCCACGCTGCGTTGCAGCTGTTCGACGAACCCGGTCATCCTCGCCCGGGCACCAACGATATCGGTGACCCGCCTCGGTCAGATCTCGTGCGAGAGAATACGCCGCAGCATCGCGGTGTCGATGTTCCCTCCGCAAAACACGACGCCGACGCGCTTGCCGGCCAGCCGATCGCGGAGCTTGGGCAGCGCGGCGACGCCCATCGCGCCCGCGCCTTCGACCAGATTGTGCGTCACCGACACGATCGTCCGCAAGCTCTCGGCGATCTCCGCATCGCTCACGGTGACCATGTCGGCAAGTCCGGCCTGGAGCGCCGGGAAAGTGAGGTCATACGTCGTGCGCGTCGCCACGCCTTCGGCGAACGTGTCGACGCGATCGGTGGTGAGCCGGCGGCGTGCGTGCCAGGAATCGTGAATCGCCGGCGCCCCCGCGGCTTGCACGCCGAAGACTTGAAGATGCGGCGCCAGCTCGCGCGCGACCGTGATCGCGCCGACCGCTTGCGACCCGCCGCCCGTGGCGATCACGAGCGCCTCGAGCTCGGGCTGCTGCTCGAGAATCTCGAGCGTCATCGTACCCGCGCCCGCGATGATCAGCGGATCGTTCGTCGAGTGCGCCACGATCATGCCGCGCTCCGACGCGAGACGCATCATCACCTCGACCGCCTCGTCGTAGTCGCGGCCCTCCTCGACCACGGTCGCGCCGAGCGCGCGCATCTCTTCGGTCTTCGCGGGATTGTTGCCCGCCGGAACACAGATAGTCGCGCGCGAGCCCAGGAGCTTCGCCCCGTAGGCAATCCCTTGCCCGTGATTGCCGGTCGAGGCGGCGACCACGCCGCGCCGCCGCTGCGACGCATCGAGCGCGGTCATGAACGAGAGCCCGTTTCGAATCTTGAACGAATTCGTGGGCTGATGATTTTCGTGCTTCACGAACACGCGGATGTCCGCTCCGGCGATCGCGCTGAGTCGCGGATACTCGCGCAGCGGCGTCGGGACGAGATACGGCGCAAGGCGCTCGCGCGCGGCTCGCGCGTCATCGAGCGTGATCGGCGAGTCGCTCACCGAAATCGTTGTCATGGAATCTTTATAGAATAGTCATAGGGGCAGCTGAGTCGAAACGAGAAGCGCCGTGAACGCCACGACCACCGCGGCGAAGACCAATTCAAACGCGGCCGAGCGCATGAAGCGGAAGCGGGTGTCCGTGTCCCAGTCGTGAATGACGACGCGCCGCCAATGGAAGAATCCGAACGCGAGCACCACCACGACGAACACCAACTTACGAAAGAGCATCGAGCCGTACGGCGTCGTCCACAGATCGCTCACGGCGCGCAGCCGAAGCGCGGCCGCGATCACTCCGCTGATCACGACGAGCACCACGCACTCGAGCGCCGACGCATGGTACGCGCGCACCAGCCTCGATCCGGCATACCGTGCGTCGGGATCGGGCAGGCGGCGGGTCGCCGGCAACCCCGCGAACGCGACGAACGCGAGCCCGCCAATCCATCCGCCCGCACCAAGCTGGTGCGCGACGTCCGCCGCCATCGCGAGCGAGAGATGCGCCGACGCGCCGCTATGGCCGGTGAGCGCCTCGCTCACGGTTACCGCGATGATGCCCAGCGTGGCGATGAGCCAGCCGGTGAGTCCGGCGCGCGCCACCAGCAGCCCGATGAACGCGAGGAGCGCGCCGACGCCGCCGATCGACCACGCAATGCCCCAGCGCGTGCTCGTTACCAGAATTCTAATTTCCGAGAGTCCCGATGCCGTCGGATCGGCGAGCAAGGTCGACTCGGCCATCGCGCGCGTGATGGTCGCGATGAGAAACAGCAACGCGAACGCAACCGCGAGCCGACGCCCGCGGTCGACCGCGTCGGCCGTCAATTCGTCAGGCCATTTGGCCGCGGGGACGACCACGAGACGAAACACGATCGCGCCGATCACGGCGAGCAGCGCGACGAATTCCGCCCACCGCATCGCCGTCGACGCCGCCACCGGCCGACCGGGCGCAACGAAGACGTTCGTCGCCGGCCTTCGAGACGCCGCCGTGTCACGACGCGGCGATGTGCCGGAGGCACCGGCGGCCGGCGTTGGTGGCGAACCTCCTCCCGGTGGCGCGGCGCCCGCGCTGTCCGGCTTCACCCGAAAATGAATCGTGCCGTTCGTCGCGTGGCCGTCCGACGCGGCCACGTGCCAGGCGATGCTGTATCCCCCCGGCGGCATCGGACCGACGATCGGAATGCGCAGCCCGTTCGGCGACACCGCGCGAATGGGCCCAAGCTCGATGCTCTGCGTGCCCTTGCGCAGCTGGACGCTGGCGAAATGAAGGTCAGGCTCTTCGGAGTACCAGAGCTGGATCTCCGACGGCGACGTGACTTCGCTATTCGCGGCTGGGCTGCTTCGCAGCAGTTGCGCGTGCGCGAACAGCAAGACCGGTGTGGCGAGGGCCGCGATGCCAACTACCGTGAGAATCCGCGAGAGCGGTCGGAAAAGTCGATGTCGTTGATATTGCACGACAATAGATTGGCCGTTCGCGGCGCGTCGCGCAAACGCTGCGCAAATGCCGCGCGGTGTAACCCCGCTGACGCCCGCTAGATTGGTGGATCCGCCACTCCGACGTCCGATGATTTCGTCCTTCTCCATTCTCCTGGTTGGGTTCCTGCTCGGCATGCGTCACGCGACGGACGCCGACCATGTCGTCGCGGTGACGACCATCGTCAGCGACCAGCCGTCGCTGTTGCGAGCGAGCGCCATCGGCGCGCTGTGGGGCATCGGGCACACGATCACGATCTTTCTGGTCGGCGGCGCCATCGTCGCGTTTCATCTCGTCATTCCACCGCGGCTCGGACTCGGCATGGAGTTCGTCGTTGCGTTGATGCTGATCGTGCTCGGCGCGCTCAACCTGAGCGGCCGCACGCTGCCGGCGTCGAGCGCGGCGCGGCCGGTCGTCGTGGGCCTCGTGCATGGCCTCGCGGGATCGGCGTTCATCGCCCTGCTCGTCGTGGCCGCGGTCCCCGGTGTGTGGCTCGGGTTGTTCTACCTGGCGTTGTTCGGTGTGGGGACCATCGCCGGGATGGCGCTCATCACGCTCGCGATCGCGCTGCCGTCGGCGATCACCGCGCGCCAGTTCGGCGCGATGCAACGCTATCTTCGCCTGGCGAGCGGCGTGGCGAGCGTCGCATTCGGATTGCTGCTCGTGCAGCACGGCATCAACGATGGCCTGTTCGCGGCGGCGCCGCGATGGACGCCTCGTTGAAGACTCGACGGGCCGCCGACATCTCGCCGGCCGATCGCGTCGAATTCGGCCGACGTCTGCGCACCTGGTATCGGCGCAACGCACGCGATCTTCCGTGGCGAAAGACTCGAGACGCGTATCGCATTCTCGTGTCCGAGTTGATGCTCCAGCAGACGCAGGTGTCGCGCGTCGTCACGTACTACGACGAGTTTCTGACGCGCTTCCCGACCCTGGCGCACGTCGCGCGCGCGAAGCCGTCGCGCGTCACGGAAGCGTGGGACGGGCTCGGCTACTATGCGCGCGCGCGAAACCTTCACAAGCTGGCGCGGCGCGTGACCGACAACGGGCGCGCGGCGGATCGCACGCTGCCCGCGGACGTGGAGTCGCTTCGTGATTTGCCCGGCATTGGCGCGTACACGGCGGGCGCGGTTTCGTCGTTCGCGTACGAGCGCCGCGCCGCGCTCGTCGACACGAACGTCGCGCGCGTGTTGGAGCGCGTCTTCGCTCCGGGCACGAAAGCGAAGACGACCGCCGGCCAGCGTCGTTTGTGGCAGATCGCCGAGTCCATATTGCCGAGAACGGGGCGCGCGACCTGGACGCACAATCAGGCGCTCATGGAGCTCGGCGCACTGATCTGTACGGCGCGAGTGGCGCATTGCTCGCGGTGTCCGGTGCGCGGGGTCTGCAAGTCGGCGCCGGAGACGCTGAAACCTGCCGCGGGACGCGTGTCGTAGGGTCAATTCAACCTGGAGATGACATGGACCCGATGAAGCTCAAGATGTTCGAGGAAATGCTCGTCTTCGCGGGCGGGATGGTCACCCTCGGCACGCTCTCGACCGTGGCCACGAGCTGGATCAAATGGCGCGCGCCGAAGCGGGCGGAGACCAAGGACGTCATGGACCGGCTCAACGAGATCACCGAACAGCTTTCCCGGCTCGACAACGCGGTCGAAACGGTGGCGGTCGAGGTCGAGCGAATCTCCGAGGCGCAAAGATTCACGTCGAAGCTCCTGGCGGAACGGTCGGCGGGCGCGCTTGCGGAGCGACCTCGCCCGTTGGGGTCGACGACGCCGCACTGAGCGGAGGTTACACCGGCACACCCGGTGAAATCGGAACAATTGCGGGGCCCAATGAGGATTTAGATTACTTCGCACGCTGAGACGGGTACCGCCGGTACTTGCCCCCGTCTCATTCTCACTGGGAGATAGTCAGCATGGCCACAACGACGCCGCCGTCGGGCGAATTGAAACAGACGGGCACACTCGACATCAAGGATTCACGGACCGATAAGTCCTATTCCGTTCAGATCATCCAGGGCGGCGTTGAAGGCGACACCGCGACCCGCGCCATGGATTTGCGTCAGATCAAGACCTCGCCGAGCGAATTCGGCTTGATGACGTACGACCCGGCGTTCATGAACACGGCGTCGTGCAAGAGCGCGATCACCTTCATCGATGGTGAGAAGGGCATCCTGCGCTATCGCGGCTATCCAATCGAACAGCTCGCGGAAAAGTCGACGTTCCTGGAAGTCGCCTGGCTGCTGCGCCACGGCGAGCTGCCGACGCAGGAGGAGTACGACGGGTGGGTGCACGACATCACCTATCACACGTACGTCCACGAGAACATCAAGACGTTTCTGCAGGGCTTTCGCTACGACGCGCATCCGATGTCGATGCTCTGCTCGGCCGTCGCGGCGCTGTCGTCGTTCTACCCGGAAGCGAAGAACATCCAGGATCCCGAGTCGCGGAACATCTCCATCATCCGCCTGCTCGCGAAGATGCCGACGCTCGCCGCGTTCTGCTATCGCCACAGCAAGGGACTCCCGTTTATCTATCCCGACAACGACCTGAGCTACACCGAGAACTTCCTCTCGATGGTGGCGCGCATGTCGGAGCCCAAGTACGAGGCGAATCCCGTCTTCGTGAAGGCGCTCGAGATTCTCTTTATCCTGCACGCCGATCACGAGCAGAACTGCTCGGCGAACGCGGTGCGCGCCGTCGGCTCGTCGCATGTCGATCCGTTCTCGGCGACCGCGGCCGGTGTCGCGGCACTGTACGGCCCGCTCCATGGCGGCGCCAACGAGCAGGTGCTCCGCATGATCAAGGAGATCGAGCATCCGAAGAACGTGCAGGGCTTCGTCGACGACGTGAAGAGCGGCAAGGGCGGCAGCCGTCTGATGGGCTTCGGCCATCGCGTCTACAAGTCGTACGATCCGCGCGCCAAGATCGTGAAGGCGCTCGCCGACCAGGTATTCAAGATTGTCGGTGTCGACAAGGATCTGGAGATCGCGCTCAAGCTCGAGGAAGCCGCGCTGAACGACGAGTACTTCATTTCGAGAAAGCTGTATCCGAACGTCGATTTTTACACCGGTCTCATCTACCGCTCGATGGCGTTTCCGACGGATTTCTTCACGGTGCTATTCGCCGTGGCGCGCACGTCGGGGTGGCTGGCGCAGTGGGAAGAGATGCTCAACGACAAGGAGCAGAAGATCGCGCGTCC